>NZ_JAKKRH010000040.1:0-40691 GCF_025654465.1 Shewanella sp. SM101 | reverse complement strand
ATTTCGCACAATATTGAGTTGCATTATTTACCGCCTTACAGCCCGAACCTCAATCCGATAGAAAGACTGTGGAAGGTCATGAATGAGCACGCGAGGAACAGCGTGTACTTCAAAAATAAGCGAGATTTCAGGTCCGCACTGGATAAATTTTTCAAAGAAACATTACCCGATATTGGTGAAAGTTTAGCGTCGCGGATCAATGATAATTTTCAGCTCTTTACCCACGCATCTTCAGGTTGATTGGGTATAAATCAAACGCTCTACTTCACGGAATGCATTTCTCGTCATGGCAATAGCCCGCCAGCCGATAATCCCCAATGGCTGCTGCGCTTTGTTCACCACCACAAGATATTCTGAGTCTAGTAAATTCAACTGCAGTAATGCATCTTCCGATGTGGCCACCTCACTGATAATAGGCACTGAATGCTCCATGATCTGATGGGCTTTTTTATGTAAAGATGCCCTATCCAGTTCACGCTCAGCCGCAGTGCCAAGTAATGGGCTAAACCAATGTTCCAGTAAGCGACTCGTGATCACCCCTAGTATCTTATGTTGCTCATCCAATACCACGGCCACCTTAGCATGGGCAGTCGTAAGTAAACGCTTAATATCAACTAACTCATGGTCGAGTGAAATAGTGACTAAAGGTTCAAGCGGCGCAGCACCGATATGATCGCTAATACTCAACTCTCGATTAATCAAAATCGCTAAACAAGTTTCGACTATCTCAGGGTCAAAAAGTGTCCCTTTACCCGCACGCAGCACTTCAGTCATTTTCTCCAGCCCTAACGATGGGCGATAAGGCCTGTGGGACAATATCGAATCGGCAACATCGGCGACAGCAATAATTTTCGCCTCATATAAAATCGCCTTATCCTTTAAGCCCGCGGGATAACCTGAGCCATCGAGCCGCTCATGATGCTGTAAAATCATCTCTTTAATGGGCCAAGGAAACTCCACATCCTCAATAATTTCAGCACCATGTAATGGGTGAGTCTGAATTAATGCGTATTCTTCTTTTGAAAGTTTTGACGGTTTTGTCAAGATCTGCGATGGAATCGCTAACTTGCCGATATCATGGACTAAGGCACCAATCTTCAGCCCTTCTAAACGCAGCGGGTCTAAACCTAATTTCTCACCAATCAAATAACTTAATTGCGCCACCGACTTTTGATGCCCTGCGGTATAGGCATCTTTCAGTTCTAATGCCTCAGAAATAGCACTAATAAGCTGTGTTAACGATTGAGATAATTGCTCTTTTTGCGCTTTAATGATTTTGGACTGGCGGGATACCGCGCGCAATGTGCGTGGTAGTTCAATGCTGTGCCATAAAATGCTGGCAAAAGTCAGTAATGATCTCGCATCATTACGACTATAAGGCTCGTTACGGTCGACCACGCACAGCATGCCCACTAAGCGACTGCGAAATAAAATCGGCACCGCCAAGTAACGCCCTCCAAGTAGCAGTTTATCTAAGGGCAAATCCCCTAAGCGCCTTTGGGAGTCGGTTTGATTTTGGATGATCGGCTTATAATCTCGCACACATTCGAGCCATACGCGGCTTTCAAGTTCTGACACTTGGGTATTATCTTCAACAAAATCGGCTTGATTAGCCTCTGCGTGGGGATACTCAGAACGCGCGGCGAGTGTGAGTGTTTTTAACTTTTCGTTATGCAACAGAATAAAGCCATATCGACTGCCAGTGAGTGACATCGCCTTAGAAACTGCGACTTTAAATACTTCTTCTTGGGAGGATTTAATCACATCTTCAATGTGTTGCAGCCAAGCATCGCTGGCTTGAATCGCTCGACGATAATCCGAGTGCAACTCCTTCATCTGCGGATCTTCAAAATTGATGTCGGATAGAATCAAATACCATCCCATTTCAGGCAAAGAATGCAGCGCGAGATGCACACGTATGCCGCGATGATCTTGTAATTGAAAACCTATTTCTTGGCCGCGTCGCCTCACAATATCGGCGCATAGTTCAGCATTAAAAGCACTAAACAATTGGCTAATGGGTTGATTAATGATTTGCGCCGCAGAGCGTTTACAACGGCAGTAAAAGGCTTGGCTCATCCGTAGCACACAAAACTGCTCATCTAGCTGTGCCCAAGATAAATTCAAACTATCGGGCAAGTCTTTCATTCCAACGATAAGGCTTTGACGAGTTGACATCCAGCACTCCGACCTGTAATTCGAGCATGGGCAATACACTATACCGCTATGTTCACCCCAATGTGAGCACTATAAAATCTCCAATAAACATAATGATAGCTGATTTCATGACAGACGCGGGTTAAAATAAACGCCGCTGAATGTCATGCCATTGCCACAACTCACCTACATCTTAGAAAACGATCGTTTTATTGCCGTACACGACCACTTGTTCGTTGAGCACTAATTGCAGCGCTTTACTCAATACACTCTTTTCAACATCGCGCCCAGCACGTGCCATTTCTAAGGCGCTATAACTGTGGTCGACGGGAATCACGTCTTGCTTGATGATCGGCCCTTCATCGAGGCAATTATTCACAAAATGCGCCGTCGCACCGATAATTTTCACCCCGCGCTCCCAAGCCTGACGATAGGGTGCTGCGCCGATAAAGGCAGGTAAAAAAGAATGGTGAATGTTGATGATGCGATTAGGATATTGCGCCACAAAATCTGGAGTTAGCACCCGCATGTACTTAGCCAACACCAGATAATCTGGCTCATATTGCGATACCGCGGCCAACAGTACTTGCTCGTGTTGAATTCGGTCCAAGCCTTCGTGGCTCACCAGATGAAAGGGGATGTTAAACTTCTCTGCCAATTCACGTAGTGCATCATGGTTACCCACCACAGCGGCAATCTCGACACTTAAACCACCGTAATAGGCTTTCATTAACAAATCGCCTAAACAGTGCGCTTCCTTTGTGACTAACACCACAATACGTTTTTTACCTGCGCTAACTAACGTCATATGATTTTGCGTAGGCAGTACGTCACGCAGATCCTGCAATAACTGTTCGCTGTTAAAAATGCCCTCTAACTCAGTTCGCATAAAGAAACGCCCTTGGGCATTATCCACAAACTCACTGTTTTTGATGATATTCAGTTTATGAGTAAAACAAACACTGGTGATTTTAGCGATGAGGCCTTGGGCATCAGCGCAATCCGTCAGTAAGATTTTACGCTCTATGGATGGCGAAGTATTACCGCGAGTTTCAGTCATTTGTTGCAAAGTTGGCTCTCCTATATTGTCCCTACATCGAGTTTGCCATAGCAAATCATGCTGAACAGTATGAAAACCCTATAATGCGAAAATAAAAATGATATTTCAGAGGCTTGAATCAATAAAATGTAAAAATTAAGCAGTTAATTTTGTAAAAACACAATCCTAGCGGCGAGTATCTAAGTAACGCTGCAATACTTTACGCAAAGTTTCGGCCTTAGTGCCGTAAACCACCTGCACACCTTTGCCCATAACGATCACGCCCTTAGCACCCAACTGACTCAAACGCACCTTATTGACTAACTCAGGCTTGTGCACGCTCAAGCGTAACCGTGTCAAACAAGCATTAAGTTCAACGATATTTTCACGCCCGCCGAGCGCCGCAATAATCGCCCGTAAACTTTCTTTGGGTCCTTTGCTGTCGTTATGCTCAAGCCTACCGGGAGTTTTCAAATTAAAGGCTAAAATACTCAGTCTAAACAACAGGTAATATATTATGGCGGTTAAAGGCCCAAGGAAAATAAACCAGCTGGCATTACGGGACAATGGAAATAGCAGCGTAAAGTCCACCAGCCCTTGGGAGAATACTATGCTGTGGTGAATATCCAGCATAATACAGACAAAATAAGCGAGCCCAGTGAGTAAGGCGTGAATAATAAATAGAATCGGCGCCACAAACATAAAAGCAAATTCGATAGGTTCAGTCACCCCAGTTAACCAACTTGCCGCCCCCGCCGAGAGCATAATACCCGCCACGCGATTGCGCTCAGAGGGATCTGCGCAGCGCCACATTGCCAGTGCAGCCGCCGGTAATCCCCACATTTTAATCAGATAACCACCGGCAAGGTTTCCTGCCTGCGGATCGCCCGCTAAATAGCGCGCCACCTCACCACGAACGACTTCATGCCCCAATAACTGATATTGGCCCACCTCTAAGTAAAAAGGCGCATTCCAAATATGATGTAAGCCAAGGGGAATAAGTAACCGCTCTAATGCGCCATAAACGCCAAAGGCGATGGCGGGTTTTTGATAAACCGCCCAGTCGGATACGAGCTCAATCAATAAAGCTAAGGGTGGCCACACATGGGCGAGTACATAACCTAGGCTCATCGCTAGGGGAATAATAAGTAAAGATGCACTGCGACGTCCCTCGAAGAAAGAGAAAATCGCAGGCAAGCGAATATATTGACTCCAACGGACTGCGAGGCAAGTGATACCACCGAGCATCATGCCACCTGCAATTCCAGTATCTAAGGTATCCATTCCTAATAAAGGTTGGGTTGGAAGTCGATACAAATCGGCCAGTGCGGCTAACGTCGCCGTCATCACCCCATAACCAAACACTGCCGAAAAGGCGGCAATGCCTTGATCGCGGCAAAAGCCAATAGCGACAGCAACGGCAAATAACATCGGCATAATGGCGAAAATGAGTTTGCCTACCGCCAGCATCAGCACTGTCAGCTCTTCGGGCATAAAAGGAATTGGACTAACGGTTAAGCCGAGCATAACCCCAGCGGCGGGTAAAATGGCAATAGGAATAAGCAGCGCTTGGCTTAAGCGCTGGGCAAATTTAAACCACTGTAGATTGACGAAACTACCTAAGCGACGAGCTCGGTTTTGACGACTTGATTCCAGCGTTTTAGCCATTTTATCGCTTCAACCTCAGGTTCCATGGTTTCACAGGCATCAATTTCAAGTAATTCCACCAGCGGCTTAGCGCCAAGTTCACTCAAGAGTGCATTTACAGACTTACCTGCACCGCAGAAAGTCTCATAACTTGAATCACCTAGAGCTATCACACTGTATCTAAGCTCAGGTAAATAGGGTGCTAGATGTTTAAGATTATGGTACCAAGACTGAATATCATCGGGTAAGTCCCCTTGTCCGGTCGTCGAAGTCACCACCACTAACAATTCATCCTGAGGAGGAATAAAGCTTGCTACCTCATTAGGTTGCCACAATGTGACATCATAACCTAAAACTTGCATTTCTTTCTCTAGGGTTTCAGCGGCAAATTGTGCACTACCATATACAGTGCCAAACACCAGATTCACCTTTTTCATGATACACTCCACATCGCGTTACAAACCTTATTAGGCTGACCTTACTTTATTGTTCAGCGTATGAGCAAGCTAAGGCGCAAATTTTTTATAAATCAAGCCATTGAGCGTGAGAAAATATCTAATGCGACAGTCCACCCGCCAAAAACACCTCAAGCAGCACCACAAAACAACCCATATTCGGCGTAAAAACTATTTCCACTCCGCCCAGCAAAATCTCATATCGCCACTTGCACTCACGTCTGGATTCTCAACCTTAGCCGTCATGATGCAAGAGCTGCGGCCACAAACAGCACAAACGCCACAACTCCTCGATTAAGCAATCCACCTCGTTTTAAATTCGATGACTTTAGTTTCAATAACAAAGCAAAGTGAATGCACTTAATTTTATTCACGCGGCTAAGTTGATATCACCATATCAAGCATTGGCCGCTTGCTGTTCACGCCTCTTGGGCGATGAATAACTCTGCTTGCTGACTCAAGGTCGCCTCATCCCAACCTAGCTCGGCAAACACGGTTTCCCACTCAGGCTCGAGCTCGGTTTCTATGCTGAGCCGAGTTTGAGTTATAGGGTGTGTAAAGGTGAGTTTTTTTGCGATAAGCCACAGGCGATTAATACCGAAATGCTCACGAAAAAATGCATTTTGCTTACCATCGCCATGGGTGGTATCACCGACGATGGGGTGGCGTAAATGCGCCATGTGTCTTCTGAGCTGATGCTTACGCCCCGTTTTAGGACTCAAGCGTACCAGTGCGAATCGGCTAGTGGGATATCGACCTGACGGATACGGAATTTCAGTATTGAGTAACGGCTCATACGCCGTCACAGCCTCCTGCGCCGCTTTATTAGGATCGGCATTCTTATCGCCTAATTCATCCAACTCAACCTTAAGCGCATAGTCTAAAATACCGCTCTCATGCATATTACCGCGCACTAAAGCCAGATATTGTTTTTCAATCGTATGGGAGGCAAATTGCTCACACAGAGCATTGGCCACTTCACTACTCTTGGCAAACAAGAGCACGCCGGATGTCGGCCTGTCGAGACGATGTACAGGAAACACATGGCAGCCCACTAAGTCACGGGTCAGCTGCATGGCAAAAAATCGCTCCCGACGCGCTAAATAACTGCGATGGACCAATAAGCCTGCGGGTTTATGAATTGCCACTAAGTGCTCATCTTCATAAAGAATTTCAATCTCAGGCGCCTGCTCTTCTGAATCATCCTCTTGGGATACATTCACTGCATTTTCAGGCGTTTCAAGCCAGATATCATCTTGATTCATTTAACAACATATCCAATTCATTCAATACGCTAATTAAAGTTTGGCGCGGGAGCATATCCTGCCAAACATGTTCAGCCATAGGGGCAATCGCAATTTGCGTCGGCAATGGCGCCCCCGTTTCGATTAAAGTCTGCATTCTAGGCAACAAAATAAACTGCAGCCACTGCTCAAGGGGCATAAGATCACAGGCAAAAGGTGCTGTGCTTGCCATTGCAGCGGCAGAAGGCGCTTGCTCAGACCACAACTCGGCCGCTTGCAGCGCGTGGGTAATCTGAGCCAATTTAGCTTGGGTTTGACTGTATAACATAGCTTTCAGATCCATTCTCATATTAGCCCTTTGTGATTCAAGAACTCCCCACAATTCACTGGCCGAATAGGTCGATTAAAGTGCCGCAATAATACCATCCAGACGCACTTCCCCCTATAATGGCGCCAATTTATTGAGCCTCTTTGATTGATATGGCAGCCAAATGACTGAAATTACAACTTTAAGCCAGTTTTTAACCACAGCCAAAACCCAGTTCCAAGTGTATGATCTTGGCCGTAGGGTGCAACATATTGATATGCTCGCATTTCACCAAATCGAATCTCTGTCAGCCCCTTATCCTTATCCCATTCAAGGGCATGCACAATTTGCTATTGTCTTTTGGGATGCGAGCCAGCAACACTTTATTTGGTTTCTAAAACTGGCGTTAGATGAGCAAGGATTACTGTCGCCTGCACCGCGCTCACAATTTATCGAAATGATATTAGCGGCATTAGGGCAAGATCCCACTCAGCCACTCAGTGATGAGCAGCAAGAACGACTCGCGAATAATCCGTTTAATTTCAAGCCAAGCCAGGAAAAACTTGCCGTATTTAACGCACTCGTTCGTAAACAACTTGGCCAGCGCGCTTCATCACAATACGAGTTTGCCGTGCAATATCTGTCAGGCCAAATTGCCCCATCACAATGGCAACATATTGGAATGCAAGGCATAGCCGATGTGTGTGTACGCACAAAAGAATTTGATCATGAGCAGCACTTGGTATTGAGTTTTGATACAGCCGCCATCGAAGTGCAAATCGCCCTATGCCAATGCCTTGAACACTTGCTGATTAGCGACACACTCGCCGATAAGATTCTCACGAAACTTCAAGATGCAGCCCCAGAGCACCAAGCCTATTTCCTACGAGCTTTGGCTTCTAGCGCCAAACACAGCCAACAAGCGTTTGAGCATCTACACGGCCAAGCCTCTTTAGATACCAATGCCCTAATCAGTATTGCCGGACGTAACTGGTCGGTATTAAAACAAGATTCAAGTCGCAGTCTTTACTTAGAAGCCCTAGCACTGCAGCCCCAAGCCTTTTTTAATCAGGTCTTTGCTGATATTGTGGCTATTCCTAGTTTGCGCAATCAACTACTAGGCGAGTTAAGAAATCCCAATCGAAGCATTCAACTATCACAAGCCATAGGTGGTTTGTTTAAGGCAGCAAGCAAATGATGTCAGATTTACTGTTAATTATTGGCCTCGTCGTGATTGCCGCATTTTTTTGGCAGTTACGCCAAATGGCAGAGTTGAGCCGTATTTTTGCCGAAAAAGAATGTTGGCGACAAAAAGTGCAACTATTAGCCATAGCAATGGAAACCGCCCGCCCTAGCATTGGCGGCACCACGGGGATTTGTTGGAAAGCGAAATATTTATTTGAATTCAGCACCGACGGCATTAACCAGTACAGTGGCCATATTTGGATGCAAGGCAAGAAAATTCAAAAAATCGAATGGCCTATCTTCCCGGAGCCCGAATGGCAAGAGGCGCCGACAGCGCAGGGGAAATTTGGCGGTTGTGGTACGCAAAGCGGCTGTAGCTCAGGCAAGTGTCATTAAGTATTATCGACTATGATGCCCAAATAAGCTGTTCGCCAGAATTGAGAATAATCAGTTATTCTCTGGTGCTGCAAAATAACTCACTGTAAAAATAAAAAAGAAAGGGCGCGGCCCTAAAGCCACGCCCTCCTATTCTCTGTTAAGCTATCCCGCTATTTTTGTGCTCCCTGCACCATCCATGCGTCAATCTGCGTCCTGCTTCATCCCTGCTCAATCCTTGAGGTCCTTGTACTCATGTACTTCCCTATCTCTTGGTCATCCAGTCCCAAGCTTGCTCTTTCCTGAGCGGTTCCATCATCATCCATGAAACGGGTATTGCATCCATTCAATTGCACTCCCTGTGCCATTGCCATCCTATGCAATAAGTCTATCAATCCTTGATAGTCTCCCTTCCTTGGTATTGGCTCTCTTTCATCCTGAAAGGCCTATATCCCTATCTTTCCTTAAGTCATATTCCTTAGTCACTGTTCGATCATCCTGATCGCCAACATCCTGTTGCCCGCAATTCCTTCTACAAGATGAATTCTACGCCAACCAACGAAAGTACTCATTGTGGATTATTTAAAATGTTAACAAAAATGGTGAACCCAACTGATAACAAACAGGTTAACCTACTGATATAAATTAAAATAATAACTAACCCAGAGACATAACCACCCTTTAGACTTACAAATTACTTACATACTTGTGAGAGATCTCTTACACGGAGGATGGCAATTCAAATCAAAAGTAAGCAAGTGCTAGATGTTCTCCCCTGAAGGACTTATGCATAAACCGCTATCGCTCAAAATTCGACAAGCATTCGGCGCATGACCAAAACACAGTCAACACAGAGTAAATCATTGGGCAATAAGAGAAGTAAGACTGGTAAACATGTTTTACGGCAAGATGTCTTTAAGCAGCGTTAAGATAAAGTCTGTGTGAATAGCGTTATAGCGTGAATAGCGTTATAGCTTGGCAAAGCCAGATTAATGCTGAAAATGAACCAAAGAAAAGGGCGCAACTAAAGTGCGCCCCATTTATCCTTTGTAAGCCGTCCTGCTCGATTTGTGCTCCCTGCACCATCCATGCGTCTGCTTGCGTCCTGCGTCGTCCCTGTAATCCTTTTTCGTCCCTGTGTATCAAACTTACGTGAGATAACACTCAGTCCCTTGACCTGTAAATCCTTTTTACAGAGCCTGTCACTTCCTATGACGTATTCCTATTGCATCCTGCAAAATTTATTTTCCATAGATTAGTACAAGCTGTTCACCCTTATACTTTATCCTTATCTCGACACATCCTGTTTCGAGTTCATGCTTAATCCTTAAGCGTGCCCTGTATTCTTCCTGAAATTCATCATCCTGACGATACAACTCACTGTCCCTAATCATCCTTGAAAAGCAATCCTGCTTTTCCTTAGCCTATCCGAGGCGAATGACAGTTTTCCTACCGTCAGCGATTTCAACCTTGAAATCTTAATTCGTTGCTTCTTGCGTCCCTTTGGCCTGATTCGCTTTCCTTGCTATCCATTTGCTTTGGCCATGAGTGAATTCTACGTTAACCCTAACTTTTTTGTTCGGCTCAAAGAACGGACTACAAAATTAATTACGGACCAACCAAAGAAAAATAAATACAAACCAATGATTCTATTTAAAATTAAATATTGTAGGACAAAAAACAATCAAAAAGAAAACATTATGTCCTACAACGTTTGTAAGCGATCTCTCACACGGGCATGGGCATCTCACTCGGGCAGTTTTTTTAACGTTTAAAAAAGCGGCGAATCATCTGCGCAAACATCACCCAATCTGCCATCAAACTGTAAAAAGGATACTGAAATGTCGCGGGTCGATTCTTCTCAAATACGAAGTGTCCCACCCATGCAAAACCATAACCAACAATAGGAATAAACCAGCATAGCCACCAGGCTTGTGAAACCAAGGCAATGCCAATCAGCAGCAGAACTAAACAACTGCCAACAAAGTGTAATTGCCGACAAGTCGGGTGCTGGTGTTGGGATAAATAGAAAGGATAAAAATCGGCGAAACGTTTATAAGAGTTAGTCATCTTGTTGAACCGAATAGAATAAAAGCTGGCCATGGACACTGCCGATACTCAGCTCGCCTATGGATACAAAGTCATGCTGAGTAAACAGTTGCAAGTGGTTCTCCTGAGCGATAAACACACCAATGCCATCCAAATCAGGCTGCTCATCACACCAACTCACCACAGCTTGCACTAACTTATGTCCAAGTCCTTTGTGCTGTTCATTTGGTGCAAGAGCAATAAACTGCAAAATACCGCAGTGCTTACTGGGTAAAAGTTCGACAATACTGGACTCTTTTTTCATCAAAGCTTGGGTCGATTGCCAGCCAGTACCTAACAACATCTTTAAGCGCCAATGCCAATAACGCCCTTCCCCTAAAGGCACTTCTTGAGTAACTACACAGGCTAACCCAAAGAGTCTTTCATGGTCGAATAAACCAATGAGAGCTTGTTTTTGTTGCCATAACGTATTGAGTTCTTCCCTGATTGCGGCGCGCAATTTTTGCTCATAAGCGGCTTTGTCTGAGGTAAAGAGTGAATCGACAAAAAAAGGATCATCATGGTAAGCGTTATAGAGAATAGAAGCGGCAATGCGTAAGTCTTCCGCGGTCAAATAGACTGCGCGGCAGTCCTCTAGAATTTCATTGTCCATCGTTAGCATTCCTTGACTTAGCTCACACTTTTTTATGCGTAACTGTTAATCTACCAAGGAAACTAAAAAGTGCAAATTTTAATCATAGATTGCATTTTTCAATCAGGCGCTTACTCTAAACGAAGGCACTATACTGAAAAGGAAATAATGATGGATACAACTCCAGTAGACTTAAGCCACTTGTTTGAGCAACTCGGTTTAGACAGTAGCGACGAGGCCATAGCGCAGTTTATTGCAACCCATGATATCGACCATCACATCCATTTAAGCCAAGCGCCCTTTTGGACCCCTGCCCAAAAGAGCTTTATCATTGAAGGTTTAGAAGCCGATGCCCTCTGGACTGAGCCCATTGAGCAATTAGACACTCAGCTACGTAAACGATAAGACTCGTTGGTTCAGATTTTACCGTAAGCCGTTTCACCCCAACCCACTAAGGCATTGTTGCTCAGCACGATAGGCGTACATTCATCCTTAGTGGTTTTTCCATCGCCATTATTACGCTGGGTACGATAAAACAACACTAAGACTTCTTTATTGGCTTCACCTTGTTGAGCACTTTGTTGAATATAGGCTTCACTAAAATCAGCGGTGCCCATTAAGATCATCACTTGGTCTTTAGGCATGCCTAAGCTCAGTTTGGTTAAGTTAGTGCGATTTTTATCCTGCACTTTCTCCCAAGATTCGCTGCTATCCCAGCCCGATTCTCCATCACCGACATTGACCACGCAGCCACTAAGACCTAAGCTTGCGAGCCCTAAAAAAGTGATGGCGATAAGTTTGTTATTCAATTTATGGTTCATCATGTGACATCCTGTGTAATTATTATTGAAGCTTAAAAAATGGTATTTCGGCTGGACAATAAGCAAAATAAATGCCACAAGACAACACACTGTTTTTAAATGAAAAAATTAATTATTTTTTTAAAATTGGTTTAAACAATTCAACAAATTAAGGAATTTTGCTAATTATGAGTCCCCTTGACCAAGTATTAGCGGCCGCACGTTCGCTCGAAGCCTGCGGTAAAGTACCGAGCCTTGCCTTAATTAAAACCCGTTTAGGTAGTAGCCTACCTTTACCTATATTGATCCAAGGCTTACAGCAATTTAAATCTATGCCTAAGGCAGATCGCGAGCGTTTAGCTGAGTTGCAAACTATCAGCCCTACAACTGACGTTCCCGCAACTAACGATACCTTAACCCTTGCTGTGCTCGCCGAGCGCATGCAGATGCAACAGGCGTATTTTGAACGTCATGCTGAGCAGCAAAAAACAGAAATAATGCAATTAAAAAACGAACTGCTTGAACTTAAACAACGCATAAACTTATTAGAAACCCAAGGAAAAACAGCTTAATGTTTGTCACTGAACTGCGCTTCGAATGCTTCGCCGACACCACGATATCTGCCGCCGAGAAGGCCATTAATCAGCTCCTTGAAGCCTATCGAGCTAATGGCCAAATCTTAGGACGAGAATTTGCGGTCGCCTTTAATGACGGTGAGTTTAGAGTGCGTTTATTGATGCCAGAGAAAAGCAGTTTAACGCACAAATATCACAGCCCTTGGGTCAAAAAAGCCTTAGTAGAATTAACCGACGCTAAACTACTCGCGCCGCGGGAAAAGTTTATTGGTCAGGATATCAATTCTGAAGTAAGTAATACCGAAACACCCAGCTGGCAACTGCTATACACCAGTTTTGTGCATATGTGCTCGCCCCTACGCAGCGGCGACAATTTATTGCCCATTCCCCTGTACCGTATACCCGCAACCTTTAATGGCGATCATAAACGTATTATCCGTTGGCAGAGCGAATGGCAAGCCTGCGACGAGCTGCAAATGGCGGCGGCCACTAAGGCAGAATTTGCCGCGCTAGAGGAATTATCGAGTCCTGACAGTGATTTATTTCGCAGAGGTTGGGATTTGCGCGGTCGTATCGAATATCTCACTCAGATCCCGACCTATTACTACTTATATCGCGTTGGCGGCCAAGATTTAGCCACAGAAAAAACGCGACCTTGCCCACGTTGTGGCAGTCATGATTGGAAACTCGATGAACCTTTATTGGATATGTTCCATTTTCGCTGCGAGCCTTGCCGCATAGTGTCGAATCTGTCTTGGGATCATCAATAACACCTGTTTATCCCCTTGCAGAACTCAACCTAAGATAAGCCACGCTTAGGTTGAGTTAATACTTAGGTTGATAATAAAAATGTCGCTCACAGAAGTTAACGTTTACCGAAAAGGTTTTGCCACATACGTTTAAAACTGGCGAAAATACCAGGATGTTCTAATGCGGGCATAGGTAATTCTTCATGTTTAACGGGTGGTGCTATCCGTGGCGATAATGCTTCGATAAACGCAGTCAAACTCGAGGACAATTGCTCAGATTGCACTTCACCAGGGATTTCAATCCATACGCTACCATCACTGTTATTGATGGTGAGCATTTTATCTCCCTCATCTAACAGACCGATAAACCAAGTCGGTGACTGCTTCAGTTTTTTCTTCATCATCAGATGACCAATCAAGTTTTGTTGCAGGCAGTTAAAATCGTCATCATTCCAGACTTGCAGTAACTCCCCTGTGCCCCACTTAGAGTCAAATAATACTGGGGCGGAGAAATAATGACCGTAAAAATCATTGATCTCTGGCCATAAAGTTAACTCCAGTGCATGCTCTACATTGGCGAAACTGCCTTCAACTTTGCGTTTCACTGGCTGCCAAGAAACGGCCTGTTCAAGATCCGGTTGAAATTCGCCTTGAATACACACAGAAGGCTCACCCTGTGGGTAATAACGCGGTAGTTCACCTAAACTCGTTAAGTAAGCTTGATGATAGTTTTGCAAAAATTTATCGAGTGCGGGCAGACAAGACACTTAAGCACAATCCAATTTCAGGTATAATGTGCGCCTATTTTGACATGGAAACAGTATTGATGACACAGAATCACGATCCCTATAGTGATGCGCAAGCGCTTGTTGGCCTGACTTTAGGTAAAGCCACCGACTACCAAGCCGAGTATGATGCGTCGCTGCTGCAAGGGGTTCCACGCTCACTAAACCGTAATGCTATTGCACTCACTGGGACGTTACCGTTTCATGGTGCCGATATCTGGACGGGTTATGAGCTGTCTTGGTTAAATGCCAAAGGTAAGCCTATGGTGGCCATAGCTGAATTTCATTTAAGCTATGAAAGCCTGAATCTGATTGAGTCGAAATCGTTCAAACTGTATCTCAATAGCTTTAATCAAACCAAGTTTGATAGCCTAGATTCACTGCAAAAAACCTTAGTGCAAGACTTAAGTCAGTGTGCTCAAGGTGATGTTAGCGTTAAGATTATCGAGCCAAAAAGCTTTGGTATTCAGCGTATTATTGAGTTACCAGGCACTTGTATTGACGATCTCGATATTGAAGTCAGCGATTATAGTTTTAATCCTGATTACTTAGTTAACAGTACAGACGATAAGCAAACGGTCGCGGAAACGCTTAATTCAAACCTGCTGAAATCCAACTGTTTGATCACTTCGCAACCCGATTGGGGCAGCGTGATGATCCGTTATCAAGGCCCTAAAATCGATCGCGAGAAACTGCTGCGCTATTTGATTTCTTTCCGCCAACATAACGAATTCCACGAGCAATGTGTCGAGCGAATTTTCGTCGATTTAAAACGTTTCTGTCATTGCACTAAATTGACGGTTTACGCCCGCTACACGCGTCGCGGTGGTTTAGATATCAACCCTTATCGCAGTGACTTCGAGCAACCTGGTGAAAGCCACAGACTCGCAAGACAGTAATGACCTTCTTAGGCTATTAGATTAACAATCTGAGATAGAAAATAAGGTTTAAAAACTGCAACAAAGCTCTGAATCGCTAGCCCTAGCTGCTCGCTAGATTCAGAGCTTTTTTATTCACAGTGTTTGCACTCGCATTGAGCAATAAACGCCGTAGCCATTGGTGGCTCGGGTTTTGGGTATATTTACTGCTCCACACCATATACAAATCAATTGGCCTTGTTTTCAGGGGCATAGGTAAAATCTGTAAGCCGAACATCTCAGCGTACTGACTGGCGTACCGCAAAGGCGCTATGCCTATCGCCTCACTTTTGCCGACAGTTGCAAACATACTCAATAAAGATGATTGCTCACTGTACATTTTGCGCCTTGGTAACACGCCTTCGGTAAACAAATCCCCTGCAGTCAAATTAAAACGCCGCATATTTAAAAAGACGTGTTTCTCCTCAAAATACTGCCCATGGGTGATAGCATCTTGAATACGAGGATGCTGCAAACTGACGATACAAACGAGGGTTTCGGTGAAGAGTAATTTGCTCGAGAGCAAACTTTGCTGCGCGGGCTTAATGTCTATGGCAACGGCGACCCGCTCAAGCAAAATATCGCGATATAGCTCATCCTCCTGCGGCGGCGACTCGCGGAAAATGACTTCAATATCCGCATTCTGTAACAAAGCCTGCACGCCTGATTGCAGCGCTTCGATAACCGACTCATTAGCATATACATAAAAGCGCCGCTGGCTCGAGTTGGGATCAAAATGCTCAAACCCCAGTAATACGGTTTCAATATCCGCCATGGGCTGCTCAAATTTACGGTACATCTCCCGTGCCACCGATGTAGGCTCAATTCCCCGTCCAACCCGATTAAACAGCGACTCCCCGACCCAAGCCCTGAACCGGCTTATCGCATTACTCACGGAAGACTGAGTTAAATCTAACTCCTGTGCCGCTTGGGTGAATGAACGAGTACGGTAAACCACCATAAACACGCGTAATAAATTTAAATCTAATGGCTTTCGTGTCGGCATAAAAGAGTGCACTCATTCACTATATGAATATTACAACCCAAGCTAACTCGAGTTATCTAAATACACAAGCTGGCTATACTCAAACCATCGACGACACTATCCCACTTTTCGGTAGGTAAAATAATGCAAAAATCTTTGATGACAATGAGTATTATCGCCAGCTTCTCTTTAAGCGCCGTGGCCGCTGAACACGAGCATGAACATATTAGCCTGCACTATCAGGGAAAGCCTGCCACCGAGCAAACCATTGCGGTAAATAAAGCCTCAGCAGCAAGCCTTAATTTTGCTGACAAAAAAGCCTTTGAAGAGTTTTCTAAAAATCTTATTGCTGAACTCGATGAACCAACAGCAGCCATTTTACGTGCCGATTTCAGCTTTATTGGCGACAAAACCCCAGACACAGTCAACCCTTCACTTTATCGCCAAGCTCAATTGAATATGGTGTCTAACGGCTTATACAAGGTCACAGATGGCATTTATCAAGTGCGTGGCACAGACTTATCGAACTTAACCCTTATCCGCGGTAAAACGGGTTGGATCCTTTATGACGTGCTGCTCACCAAAGAAGCGGCAAAATTATCCCTCGAGTTTGCGCTTAAACACTTGCCCGAGGGCAATAACTTACCCGTAGTCGCGATGATTTATTCCCACAGTCATGGAGATCATTTTGGCGGCTCCCGCGCCATCAAAGAGATGTATCCGAATGTCAAAGTCTATGGTTCCAATAACATCACCAAAGAAATTGTCGACGAAAACGTGCTTGCCGGTAATGCCATGAGCCGCCGCGCCGCCTATCAATACGGCGCAACATTAGAGCGAAACGATCAAGGCATTGTCGATGCCGCACTTGCTAAGGGATTATCCAAAGGCGAAGTGACCTACGTTAAACCCGATGTCACCTTAAATGCAAAAGACAAGTGGGAAACACTCACCATTGATGGCATCGACATGGTGTTTATGGATGCATCAGGCACAGAAGCCGCCTCGGAAATGGCCACCTATATTCCCTCAATGAAAGCATTGTGGACCGCAGAGCTCACCTACCACGGCATGCACAACATTTATACCTTACGCGGGGCAAAAGTTCGAGATGCGATAAAATGGTCTAAGGATATCAACGAATTACTGGCCCATTTTGGTAATGATGCACAGGTTATATTCACTGCCCACTCAGCCCCCGTATTTGGCAATACTGATGTAAACCAATACTTAAGAATGCAAAGGGATAACTATGGCCTAGTGCATAATCAAACCCTGCGTTTAGCTAATAATGGCGTGGGTATTCAAGATATTGGCGATGCGATTCAAACCACTATCCCTAAGGCTGTGCGCGATACTTGGTACACCAATGGTTACCACGGTACCTACAGCCATAATGCCAAAGCCGTGTACAACATGTACCTTGGCTATTTCGATATGAATCCCGCCAACTTAAACCCACTACCGACAAAAGATGAAGCGACGAAATTTGTGGAGTATATGGGCGGTGCCAAAGCCGTAGTGAAACACGCCAAAGCCGACTATGCCCAAGGCGAGTACCGTTTTGTGGCCACCGCACTCAATAAGGTCGTGATGGCAGAACCTAATAATAAAGAGGCAAGACAATTACTTGCCGATACCTATGAGCAACTGGGTTATCAGGCCGAAGGGGCTGGCTGGCGCAACATTTACCTCACTGGCGCCCAAGAGTTACGCGTAGGCATTCAACCCGGCGCGCCTAAATCGGCCTCAGCAGATATTTTAGGAGAAATGGACATATCGACCCTGTTTGACTTCCTTGCCGTAAAAGTCGATAGCCTCAAAGCAGCTGAACTTGGGCTAATCAGGCTTAATGTGATTAACCCCGACACCCAAGAAACGCTCTATGTTGAACTAAGTAACGGTAATTTAAGCAATATTAAGGTTGATAAACCGATGGAGGCCGATGCCAATCTTTATATTGATAAACGCTATATTACGGGGATTTTACTCGGAAAAGTCACACTTAAAGAGTTACTGGCTAAGGGTACTGCCAAGTTAGAGGGTGATAAAGATGCCTTCGGTAAGATAGCGTCGACCTTAGTAAAGTTCGATGAAAGCTTTGAAATCGTCCCACTACCAAGCGCGAAATAACCAAATCAACGCCCTGAATCTTCAGGGCGTTTTATGGAAAAATTACACTAGCACTAACCATTCTGACACTTGGCGAGTCGAGTTCTGTAAGCAAAAGAGTGAAGTACGGATAGCCATTTTCACGACATGTTCTCTCTCGCGCACTCCTTAAAGGCCAGATTAAAGTAAGATAATTAATTCGCAGACTCTGGCGTTGGGACTGAAGTTTTGCACTCAAGCAATAACTGCTGAAAATGCGCGCCTAAGTCTTGCTGGGCAAATTGCTCACTCGCGGTCACCATTTGCTTAAGGCTTTGTAAGGCTTGATCTAAACCTTGTTGCTCGATAAGACTTTTAGCATAAGCCGCCGCATCGGCGCCCTTTTGTAGCAAGCTCGCGACCTGATCAAAACTGATGTCTTGCTCCATTACTTTCTGTAAGTCACCCAGCAGTTCTGCCACTTTAGCCGACTCCACCAGCGAACCTTCAACATTGACTAACTTACCCAACGGATCTTGGCTGAGTTTTCCAGCCACACAGGCCGAAACTGTGCCTGCTGCCGCGCTTTGAGCCACAACATCTAAGCCATTGGCACGAATTTGCTCAACCACTTGCTGCAACTGTGGATCTTGGGCTAACCAAGCCTGCTCCAATTGCTGCTTTTCATCGCCACCAAAATAACCACAACCAGATAGCAACACCATCATAGTGGTAGGTATTAGGCACTTAATCCGTTTCATTGTTAAACCTCATTTATTTCATTCAAATTCAAAATATTATGGGCGTGACTATACCCAGCAATGTTTAACCGAAGATGAATAAGACAAGTTAACCATAATCGGCAAGTAAGGCTTCTATGTTGCTCAGTTGCGACGTTAGCATTATGGAAATCTCGGTGTTACCAGCATGCCCTAAGCTCACGGCAAAACGGTACTCCTCGGTCAAACGCCCAAAATAGGTTTGCCAATACAATGAACTTGCATCAATGGTTTGCAGCGGGATATTAGGATAGACACTCAGCAAAGGCGCCACACCATAGAACGGCATCAACGCTGCATCTTGGCATCTAAGCTCAACCGATCCGGCCACCAATTGCTCTAATGGCTTTAGATCAAAGCCGAAGGATTTAAGCGACTGCGCTAAACCTAGGCCAGTCGCCTTAATATAGGATTCCTTTAACGCCCATAAATCGAAAAAGCGCTGCCGCTGACTCGCTTCATCGACAAGGGTCAACAAAGCCGCAGTTTCTTGGGCGGAAAAATAATGATTTAGGATTGGATAGATATCCGTCTTCGGCCGCGATCTTTCAATATCGACCCCAAATAAACCAGACTCAACACCATGAAACTGAGTCACACCAATCAATAACCAATCGCCGCTATGGCTTAGGTTAAACTCAAGCCCCGTTTGCTGTTGCAATTTTGCCGTTAAACTCGGCTTACCCTTAGCGCCATATTCAAAACACCACTCGTGTGGCGATAAATCCGCATAGCGAGATAACACGGCACGCAACGCAGCCCTGACCTGTAATCCCTTCATTTGCGCCTTGGGATCGCGATAACGCGCGACCTTAGCGAGTTCATCATCACTTAACCAAGACTGAGCGAGTGATGTTTGCGGCAATGAAATATCACTCAGTGGAATAAAAAATAGATCCACATTCACGCCGTTTTTGCTAGATGTTCTGGAGTCGGTCATTTGAGGGCCTTGCAGGACAAAGCCTTGCGGCTGATGGTTATCATTGTCTGGCTTTTTGGAGAGCACTTAGCAACATTCTTATCTCGGTATTGTCTAGGTTCATCGTTATCTGAGTTCATTATGCATCTTAAATAGTTTCAACTAAGCCCTATTTCAATTCTTAGCAGCACTCTAATTAGAGCAATTCTTAGAACGACTCTGAACGCCATCCTAAGCGCAAATTTTTGCTGCAATTGCGCCAAGGTTTTGCGCCCAAATTAACAGGTTTAGCCGCACAGTCTGATTCCTTGCAGAGGAGGCTTAAGCCAATATTGGGCTATTTTACCCCGCGAACTCAAAAAAGCGGTCTTTATCGCCCCTAAAAATTTAATTCTTCCACTATCAAAGTATTAAAAAGCCCAAGCGGTCAGCGAAAACCCAACATAACGCACAGAAAATACCATTACTCAACGAAAGCCAATAAATTCCAGTCCCAGATGATTGTATCGACCCGAAACCTCAGGTAATCTGCATCCCCATTAAGTGACACAGATGATAAGCACAGGTTTTACGATGAGTGTCACTATGTTCTTCAAGAGTGCCACAGCTGACTCAGCCAAAATGGCTTCTCAGTCCCAATAGATTATGTCGGATGATAATTATTATTAATGGCAGCTCGCGACTCTCAATCTAAAGCGCCGTCTTACGCCCCCAAGAGCACGACTCAAGCGGCGAAAAAAGACAGCGCACCTCGGCATCGCAACGCCACCACCACGCCTGAAATGCGACTCTTTATCCAGCAATCGGATCTGAGCGTCAGCCAGCTGGCAAAAATTTTAAATATCACCGAGGCAACGGTGCGTAAATGGCGGAAGCGTGAGTCCATTAGTAACAGTTCGAACACGCCCCATCACCTCAATACCACGCTCACCCCGATGGAAGAATATGTGGTGGTGGGATTACGCTATCAACTCAAACTCACCTTAGATAGATTACTTCAGGTTACCCAAACCTTTATTAATCCCAATGTGTCGCGCTCCGGCCTTGCCCGTTGCTTAAAGCGCTACGGCATATCGCGGCTCGATGAATTTGAAGCACCGCAAGTCCCCGAACGCTATTTTAATCAATTGCCTGTGACGCAAGGCAGCGATATCCAAACCTATACGGTCAATCCAGAAACCTTGGCCAAAGCCCTCGCATTGCCGAGTACCGACGGCAATACTGTGGTGCAAGTAGTGTCACTCACCATACCGCCGCAGCTCACTGAGCAAGCGCCAAGCTCAGTACTATTAGGCGTAGACACAGCAAGTGATTGGATTTACCTCGATATTTATCAAGACAGCAATACCCAAGCGACCAATAGATATATCGCCTATGTCCTCAGACATGGGCCGTTTCATTTACGAAAGTTGCTCGTTCGCAACTATCACACCTTCTTAGCCCGTTTTCCCGGTGCCCATGGCACGCCAAAGACAAGCGCGGCTGGATCCCAAAACAAGGTCACCGTATCCAGGTCGACCCGTGGAGACTCTTTATGAGCCATACCCCTTCTGTACCTAATTCTGCGACTGAGTCAAAAAAAGATAAACGACTCAACAAACGTTTAAAAGATATGCCCGTTGCCATCGTCGGCATGGCCAGCATCTTCGCTAACTCGCGTTATTTAAATAAATTTTGGGATTTGATCAGCGAAAAAATCGATGCCATTACTGACATCCCAGACACCCATTGGCGCGCCGAAGATTACTACGATGCCGACAAAAGCAAAGCCGATAAAAGCTACTGTAAACGCGGTGGTTTTTTACCAGAAGTCGACTTCAATCCTATGGAATTCGGTCTGCCGCCCAATATTCTTGAGCTGACAGATACCTCGCAACTGCTGTCGCTGATTGTCGCCAAAGAAGTGCTTGCCGACGCCAATCTGCCCACCGATTATGATCGCGATCGTATTGGCATCACGCTAGGCGTGGGCGGTGGTCAAAAAATCAGTCAGAGCTTGAACTCGCGCCTGCAATATCCAGTGCTTAAAAAAGTATTCAAAAGCAGCGGCCTGAGCGATGAAGACAGCGAAATGCTGATCAAAAAGTTCCAAGACCAATATATCCACTGGGAAGAAAACTCTTTCCCAGGGTCCTTAGGCAACGTGATTGCAGGCCGTATCGCCAACCGGTTTGATTTTGGCGGCATGAACTGCGTAGTCGATGCAGCCTGTGCGGGCTCGCTTGCCGCTATGCGTATGGCGTTGACTGAACTGACCGAAGGTCGCAGCGACATGATGTTAACCGGCGGTGTCTGTACCGACAACTCGCCGTCCATGTACATGAGCTTCTCAAAAACGCCTGCCTTCACCACCAATGAAACCATTCAACCCTTTGATATCGATTCAAAAGGCATGATGATCGGCGAAGGTATCGGCATGGTCGCGCTTAAACGCCTTGAAGATGCCGAGCGCGATGGCGACCGAATTTATGCCGTCATCAAAGGTGTTGGTGCCTCATCGGACGGTAAGTTTAAGAGTATTTATGCGCCGCGCCCTGAGGGCCAAGCTAAAGCTCTCGAACGCGCTTACGACGATGCAGGTTTTGCCCCGCACAGCATTGGCTTAGTTGAAGCCCATGGCACGGGTACTGCCGCAGGTGATGTGGCTGAATTTAATGGCTTAAAATCAGTATTTGCCCAAGGTAACGACACAAATCAACATATCGCGTTAGGTTCAGTGAAATCCCAAGTGGGCCACACTAAATCCACAGCAGGCACTGCTGGGGTGATCAAAGCCGCGCTAGCGCTGCACCACAAGGTATTGCCTGCGACCATTAACGTTAGCAAGCCTAATCCAAAACTGAATATCGAAAGCTCACCATTCTATTTAAATACCGAAACTCGCCCATGGTTCCAGCGCGCCGATGCAACGCCGCGCCGTGCAGGTGTAAGCTCCTTTGGTTTTGGCGGCACGAACTTCCATCTCGTATTAGAAGAATACAAACCTGAGCACAGCCGCGATGAGCAATATCGTCAGCGCAGTGTGCCGCAGACACTATTGTTTGCCGCAGCCAATAAAGCCGCGCTGCTTAGCGAGTTAAAAGCTGCGCTGAGCCAAAGCGTGAACACAAGCGCAAACGCGAATAAGAGCAGCGCTGCGAGCCTGAACGCTATCGCTCAGCAATATCCGCTGCGCCCGCTGGCAGACACAGATGCCCGTTTAGGTTTTGTGGCTAAGGATATCGCTCAGCTGCAAGCTCAGTTAAATCAAGCCATCTCTCATCTAGAAAGCAGTGCGCATTTAGAAAGCGGGCACCTAGAAACCAATGCAATTGAAGTGTGGCAATTACCTTCCGGTATCAGCTACCGCTCTCATGCCTTAGTGGCCAAGAATGACTCCAATAAAGTGGCCGCCCTGTTTGCCGGTCAAGGTTCACAGTACCTGAACATGGGCCGCGAACTTGCCTGCCATTTCCCGGAAATGCGCCAACAAGTGACGGCCAGCGATAAAGTATTTGCTCACCACGGTCAAACACCGTTATCGAACATCCTCTACCCTATTCCAGCATTCGATGCCGATGCGGTGAAAGCCCAAGAAGCGGCGCTGACCAATACCCTGTTCGCTCAAAGCGCCATAGGCGCGGTTTCAATGGCGCAATATTCGCTATTAACGCAAGCGGGTTTTGCACCCGATATGGTGGCAGGTCACAGCTTTGGTGAACTGTCAGCCCTTTGCGCGGCAGGCGTGATTTCCAATGAAGATTACGTCGAACTGGCCTTCGCCCGTGGGCACGCCATGGCGCAAGTGCCGAGCGATACCGCGAGTAAAGCCGCAGACACTGGAACTCAAACTGACTTAGGGACAATGTTCGCCATCATTCTTAAACAAAAGAATGATATCGATGCGATCAATAGCTGTTTAGCCCAGTTTGATGACGTTAAAATTGCCAACTACAACGCGCCGACGCAATTAGTCATCGCAGGTGGCACAGAGCAAACTCAGCTGGCCGCGAAAGCCATTAGTGAACTGGGCTTTAAAGCGATTGCCCTGCCTGTCTCAGGCGCGTTCCATACCCCATTGGTTGGACACGCACAAAAGCCATTTGCCAAAGCCATTGATAAAGCTAAATTCAGCGCGCCTTCAGTCGCACTTTATGCCAACGGTACGGGTCAATTGCACCCAAGCGATGGCAAAGCCATTAAAGCAGAATTCAAACAACACATGCTGCAATCGGTTCGCTTTAGCGAACAACTGCAGGCCATGTATGACGCTGGCGCCCGTGTGTTTGTTGAGTTTGGCCCTAAGAACATACTGCAAAAGTTAGTTGAAAATACCTTAGGTGAACACTTAAATGAGCTTTGCCTTGTCAGCATGAACCCGAATCCTAAGGGCGACAGTGACAGTCAATTACGCTTAGCCGCAGTGCAATTAGCCGTAGCCGGCGTGGCGTTAACTGAGGTTGACCCCTATCAAGCCGTCACGTCACAAGAAATTGCCGAACGTGAAGCGCCATCAGCGATGAACATCAAACTCACTGCCACTAACCATATTAGTGCTGCAACCAAAGCTAAGATGGCTAAATCCCTCGCCACAGGCAGCGTGACTAGCCAAGTGCAATATGTGGATCGCATCGTTGAAACGGTTGTCGAAAGAGAAGTCGAAAAAATCGTTGAGAAAGAAGTCATCGTCGAAAAAGTTGTTGAAAAAATAATAGAAGTGGAAGCGAATCAAGTGGCAACTGTTGAAATGAAACAAAGATCCCCAAGCGTGACGCAAGGCTTAAGCAATCAGCAGCAAGCGACGGCGCAGTTAAACCCAAGCACACCTAACGTCAGCAGCGATGCATTAACGGCATTTTTCAGCGCACAATCTCAAGCGGCGCAGTTGCATCAACAGTTTTTAGCTATCCCGCAGCAATACGGCGATACCTTCACGACACTGATGACTGAACAAGCCAAGATGGCAAGCCTTGGCATTGCAATCCCAGAAAGCCTGCAACGCTCGATGGAAATGTTCCACCAGCATCAAGCGCAAACCCTGCAAAGCCACGCCGAATTTATGCAACTGCAAAGCAGTAGCAGCCAAGCGGCCTTGGCCATGTTAAACAATGCACCGATTAACTTTACTCCAGCAGTTGCAAGTCAGCCACGAGCAACTGCGCCGGCTCCAGCACCTTTTGCTGCATCGACAGTTGCGCACAATGCCGCACCAGTAGCGGCTCAGGCTGTTGCGACGAGACCAGCAATTAACACACCTGTTGCACCTGTTGTGCAAACCGCGCCTGTTGCTCATGCGCCTGCTGCGACAGTACAAGTTGCGCCAGCAGGTCCTGCATTAGTCATGCCTGCTGTAGTGATGCCAGAAGTGACACCTGTGGCACCAGCAACGAGCGGTTTAAGCACTGCGTTAGTACAACAAACCATGATGGCTGTGGTGGCCGACAAGACAGGCTACCCCACTGAAATGCTGGAACTTGGCATGGATATGGAAGCCGATCTAGGTATCGATTCGATTAAGCGCGTTGAAATTTTAGGCACAGTACAAGACGAACTGCCGGGCTTACCTGAACTCAGCCCAGAAGATCTGGCCGAGTGCCGTACCTTAGGTGAAATCGTTGACTACATGAACAGCAAACTGCCTGCGGCTGGCCAAGTTGTAGTTTCTACAACAGCGCCAACAGCTCCTGCCGCCAACGGTTTAAGCGCTGCGTTAGTACAACAAACCATGATGGCTGTGGTGGCTGACAAGACAGGCTATCCGACTGAAATGCTGGAGCTCAGCATGGATATGGAAGCCGATCTAGGTATCGATTCCATTAAGCGCGTTGAAATTTTAGGTACAGTACAAGACGAACTGCCGGGTTTACCAGAGCTCAGCCCAGAAGATTTGGCTGAGTGCCGTACCTTAGGTGAAATCGTTGACTACATGAACAGCAAACTGCCAGCGGCTGGCCAAGTTGTAGTTTCTACAACAGCGCCAACAGCTCCTACCGCTAATGGTTTAAGCGCTGCACTTGTTCAACAAACCATGATGGCTGTGGTTGCCGACAAGACAGGCTACCCCACTGAAATGCTGGAGCTCAGCATGGATATGGAAGCCGATCTCGGTATCGATTCAATTAAGCGCGTTGAAATCTTAGGTACAGTGCAAGACGAGCTGCCGGGTTTACCTGAGCTCAGCCCAGAAGATTTGGCCGAGTGTCGCACCTTGGGTGAAATCGTTAACTACATGAACAGCAAACTGCCAGCTGTAGGATCAGTTATCGTAGCAACTCATGTGACAACTGCCGCGCCTGCCGCCAGCGGTTTAAGCGCTGCGTTAGTGCAACAAACTATGATGGCAGTGGTGGCCGACAAGACAGGCTACCCCACTGAAATGCTGGAACTCAGCATGGATATGGAAGCCGATCTAGGTATCGATTCTATCAAGCGCGTTGAAATCTTAGGCACAGTGCAAGATGAGCTACCGGGCTTACCTGAGCTGAATCCTGAAGATCTGGCCGAGTGTCGCACCTTAGGCGAAATCGTTGACTACATGAACAGCAAATTGCCAGTAGTTAGCGCGGTAGCAGTTGCACCAGCGGCAAACGTTGAAGCAACGCCAGCACAAGTTCCAGCGAATAACGGTTTAAGCGCTGAAAAAGTCCAACAAACCATGATGTCAGTGGTGGCCGACAAGACAGGCTACCCCACTGAAATGCTAGAACTGAGCATGGATATGGAAGCCGATTTAGGCATAGATTCCATCAAGCGCGTTGAAATCTTAGGCACAGTACAAGACGAACTACCGGGTTTGCCTGAACTCAATCCTGAAGATCTGGCCGAGTGTCGCACCTTAGGTGAAATCGTTAGCTATATGCAAAGCAAGCTAGGCCAAAACGCGGTAAGCCAGAATGCCGCGCCAGTTAGCGCAGTCGTTCAGCCTGAACCTACTATCGATTTACCGCCACACAGTGAGGTAGTGCTAAAAAAGTTGCCAGCGGCGGCTGAGCTAACGCAACTATCGCCACAGCAATCGTCAAAGCAATCAGCGCAAAAAGCTCTGCCACGCGTTTTTGCTAAAGATGCCTGCATTATCATTAGCGATGATGGTCACAATGCTGGCGTACTTGCCGAGAAATTGCATGCTCAAGGTCTAACGGTTGCGGTTGTGCGCTCGCCAGAAAGCCTTGTAGCCAGTGCATCACCGCTCAATAGCCACATTGCCAGCTTCACATTGGCGGCGATTGACGATGCCAGCATCAGCGCAGTGATTAATGAGATCAAAAGCTTAGGTACAGTTGCAGGCTTTATTCATCTGCAACCACAACATAAAACCTCAGCAGATACTAAAGGTTTAGTGTTGTCCAGTGCCGCCAAAGCGTCGGTCGAGCAAGCATTCTTGTTCGCCAAGCACTTACAACCGTTTTTAACAACAGCAGCGACCGCCAATACTGGTAGTAGTTTTATCAGCGTCAGTCGTATCGACGGTGGTTTTGGTTATCTTAACCACAGCCAAATTGCCCGCAGCGAGTTAAACCAAGCAGCATTGGCAGGTCTAACGAAAACCTTGAGTCACGAGTGGCCAAGCGTGCATTGCCGCGCCTTAGATATCGCGCCAGCACTTGATGCCAAGCAACTGGCCAATGCAGTGATCGCTGAGCTCTTTGCAACCGATAACGTATTGGAAGTCGGTGTTAGCCAAGGCGCAGCCCAAGCACTTGAGCGTGTAACCTTAGTTGCTGGCAAGGCTGATACCCGCCACAGCGCGGCAAACTTGACGAGTGCAGATAAAATACTGGTGACCGGCGGCGCAAAAGGCGTGACCTTTGAATGTGCCTTGAGTCTGGCAAAACGCAGCAAGGCGCACTTTATCCTTGCTGGCAGAAGCAGCCAACAAGCCATTCCCGCTTGGGCACAGGGTAAGAATAACAGTGAACTTAAAGCCGCAGCTATTGCCCACATTCAAAGCTTGGGCGAGAAACCCACGCCAAAACAAGTGGATGCCTTAGTATGGCCAGTTCAAAGCAGCCTAGAAATTGCAGCCGCACTGCAAGCCTTTACCGCTGTGGGCGCGAGCGCCGAGTACTTAAGTCTCGATGTTAACAATCCCGATGCGATCGCCAGCACGATAGTGCCGATCACCGAGTTGTCGCCTATTACTGGCATCATCCATGGTGCGGGCGTACTCGCCGATAAACACATCCAAGACAAAACCTTAGATGAGTTAGCACGGGTGTATGGCACTAAGGTCACAGGTATAAGCAATCTACTTGCTGCACTGGATTTAGATAAATTAAAACTGATTGCCCTATTCTCTTCGGCGGCGGGTTTTTACGGCAATACTGGCCAAAGCGATTACGCTATGTCCAACGACATACTCAACAAAGCCGCACTGCAACTGGCGCAGCAACTGCCAAATGCCAAAGTGATGAGCTTCGATTGGGGTCCGTGGGACGGCGGCATGGTGAATCCTGCGCTGAAAAAGATGTTTATCGATCGCGGTGTTTATGTGATCCCGCTAAAGGCAGGCGCTGAGTTATTTGCGAGCCAATTACTGAGCAACACAGGCGCACAATTGCTGGTCGGTACTGATATGCAAGGCACAGTTCCAAGTGACGAGCAATCAACTCAAGGTAGCAATCTAAAAAAGCCTGAAGCGGATCTGACCACTGACGCGTCGGATCCGCATGCTTTGCCTAAAGCTGTAAAACTAAAGCGCACACTGGACCCTAAGGCAATGATCTTTATTGAAGATCACTGCATTAATGGTAATCCCGTATTACCGACTGTGTGCGCGATTCAGTGGATGCGTGAAGCCGCCTTTGATGTGCTCAAGCAGCCTGTCAAAGTGCAAAGCTACAAGCTGTTGAAGGGCATTATTTTCGACACTGCCGTGTTACAAAATGGAGTGTTAGAAAGTGCAGCCCCCATCACGCTGGAACTTGAACTTGCACCGATTGCGTTAACGGATAAAGCCGCGAAAGATACTGACGAGTGCTTGAGTGAACAATTCAGTGCCTTAATCAGCTTTGAAGGTCGTCCGCAATATCAAGCCATCTTAGTGATTGATGACGCGGCGAGTGATTACTTAGCCACTAACAGCAAAGCAACTGCCTTTGACGCGCATAGCTTGGCAGGGCTTTCTGCCATCACAACCGCGAGCAGCCTTTACAGCGACGGCACGCTTTTCCACGGCCCAAGACTGCAAGGTATTGAGTCTGTGGTGAAGTTTGACGATGCGAGCTTAGTCGCCAAGGTAAGCCTTCCCCATGTTGCGTTAGCGGACTGCGGGAGTTTTGTGCCCAATCTGGCCCCTAAAGGCTCACAAGCCTTTGCGGAAGATTTGTTGCTGCAGGCGATGCTGGTATGGGCGAGACTCAAATATGGCGCGGCGAGTTTGCCATCAAGCATTGGTGAGTTTATTTCCCATGCGCCGTTTGCCTTTGGCGATAAAGGGTATCTAGTGCTCGAGGTGGTAAAACACTCTGGCCGTGCCCTTGAAGCCAATATTGCACTGTATCATCAAGATGGCCGCTTAAGCTGCGAGATGAACAACGCCAAAGTCACCATCAGCAAAAACCTTAACGGTGCGTTTTTAGCAAATAAAGTTGCCAATAAAGTTGTTAATAAAAGCATTGAAAGCGTGGAGGCAAAAGTCGAGTGAACTTAGCCCCCCCTTTAGCAACGACCCATAACGGCCAAGCTGAAACGTCGATAGCTGACAAAAGCGCTAAGCCACTGCGTATTGCAGTGTTGCTTGGCGATGCCGTCAACCTTGACTCTCACTCAGCCCAAGTATTAGGGACGTTTACTGAACGTGAAAGAGTTCAGATTTGCGCTGCCGATGCCAACCAATCGACAGCTCATGAACCGTCAGTGCATGAGCAAAAGTCGCTCACTGCGTTGTTAGGCCAAGCAACAACAGCCATTGAGCAAGGCAAGCTCGTTGAACTTAAATTCAATGATGGCAATCTGCCCCAGGCTTTGACTCAGTCCCTGTATTTGCTTGATGGTTTACGCGCCGCCAAACTGCGTCTTCACGCCCACGCGTTTATTGCTGGCTTTGCCGCTGGTAATGAAACTACTGGTGTTGTAAATGCAGGTGTTGCTAATGCAGCGGCGGTTGCTAATGCTGCATTAGCGGCGGCAAAGCGTAATCCAGCTCAAACCGTTCAACATCAGACTGTCGCCAACACTCTCAACGAGGCCTTTGTTGCGCTGCGCCAAGGCGTAACCGCCCTCGCTGCGCGAACACAAGCGCCGCTTAAAGGCACTACTGATATAAAACAGACAAACGACACCAATCATCAAACTGGCTATTGGTTTAGCGACCAACATCAAGCGCGGGTTTTATGTCTAAATCTTGTAGCAAAGAATCTAGCGGCAACAAGATCAAACCCAGCAGATACCTTGCTGGATTCAGGCCAAGATATTTGCCAAAGCCTAGTACTGACCCAAGGCACACAAGTTATCGCGCCCAAAGCTCTTGTTGATGAAAACCGGCTGTTTGTGCCGATAAGTGCTGACAATATTGATTCACTCATCGCGCAAGTATTGCAACTAGTTAACACTCTGGAAAATGGCGTAGGCTTTCACGCAGACTTTCGCGCTGAGCAACTCAAACCTTGGTTTGAACGCTATGATGCCAACGCACCTCTGGCATTAGTCTTGATGGCGGCATCGATTGATGATCTCAAACTTGAAGCTAAGGCCATGCTTACGGCGCTTGAAAATGATGCGGTGCGTCATCACGGTCAACACTTTAAGACGCCAGCGGGTAGCTGCTTTACCGCTAAGCCGCTAGGGGATGCGGGGCTGACCTTTGTATATCCCGGTGTTGGCACAGTTTATGCTAATATGTTCAATAACTTGCATGAGTATTTCCCCGCGCTATATCACCAGCTAGAACGTGAAGGCGACTTAAGCGCCATGCTGCAATCACCGCAGATTTATGCGGCAGATGTAAAAACCGCAGCGGGCATGAGCTTAAGTCAGCAAGCGATTAGTGGCGTGGGCGCCAGCTACCTATTCACTAAACTGTTGACCCAAGTCTTTAATATTAAGCCTAAAATGGCGCTCGGTTACTCTATGGGCGAAGCGGCCATGTGGGCCAGCCTTGATGTGTGGCAAACGCCCCATGCTATGATCAAGGCCACCGAAAATAGCGATATTTTCAACCATGCCATTTCTGGCGAGCTAACCGCAGTACGCCGAGCATGGCAGCTTAAGGATAATGAATCCATAGTGTGGAACAGCTTTGTGGTGCGCGCCGATAGCAACGAAATCAAAGCATTACTGCCAGAGTTTCCTCGCGCTTATTTAGCCATCATTCAAGGTGATACTTGCGTTATTGCCGGCTGCGAAACAAGCTGTAAAGCCCTACTTGCAAAGTTAGGTAAGCGTGGGATTGCCGCCAATCGCGTCACGGCAATGCATACCGCGCCAGCCATGTTAGTCCATGGGCAAGTACAAGATTTCTATACTCAAGCAGTGAAACCTGAGGCACTGAAACCTAAGGCGCTGGAAGCGGCAGCACATGGCTCGTCTATTCGCTTTATCAGTGCTGCGCAAACTGCGCCAGTCACCGTGGATAGCCACAGCATTGGCCGCGCGATTGCCGATACCTTTTGTTCGCCACTCGACTTTAGTGCGCTCATTCAAAATGCCACTGAGCAAGGTGCAAGACTGTTTGTCGAAGTGGGCGCCGATAGGCAAACCAGCACACTTATCGATAAAATCAGCCATGCCCATGCAGGCCAAAGCACGGTGCACGAGGCAACAGTCGCCATTGCTTGCAATGCCAAGGGTGCCGATGCGATTACCAGCTTACTCAAGTGCTTAGCTCAGCTGATAAGCCACAGAGTGCCGCTGTCGCTCGTGCCGCTCATTAAGCCATTAAGTACTAACGCAGCCCCTTTATCATCAGCAGTATCACCACAAGGAGAACCCCAGTGAGTTCTCAGCATTCCCCTACTATTGATAAAACTACCGTTCCTATGATTTTGTCAAAAAGCGCGTCAAAAATTGCGATTGTCGGTCTTGCGACTCAGTATCCTGACGCCGATAATCCCCAAACCTTCTGGCAAAATCTGTTGGATAAAAAAGACTCTCGCACCCAAATCAGTCGCGAAAAGCTCAATGCCAATCCCGCCGATTACCAAGGTGTGCAGGGTCAGTCTGACCGTTTTTACTGTGATAAGGGCGGCTACATCCAGCACTTTGAGTTTGATGCCAAGGGCTATCAACTGCCTGAGTCTGCCTTTGACGGTTTAGATGAAAGCTTTTTATGGGCACTCGATTGCAGTCGTAAAGCCCTTCAAGACGCAGGGATTGCACCAAGCGATGCCGTACTGGCGCGCACAGGTATCGTAATGGGAACCTTGTCGTTCCCCACGGCCCGCTCCAACGAATTATTTTTGCCTCTGTATCATCAAACCGTTGAAAAGGCGCTACAAAACAAACTTAACCAAAGCGCATTTCAGTTGGCTGATTTTGGCAACTCAGTTAACGCTCTCAATGCCAATAACCAAGCATTAAACGTCGCCAATGGCGCGGTTGCCCACACAGCCTCAAAGCTGGTCAGCGATGCGCTCGGTTTGGGTGGCACTCAGTTGAGTCTGGACGCCGCCTGCGCCAGCTCGGTTTATGCACTCAAACTCGCCTGCGATTACCTAACAACTGGCAAGGCCGATATGATGCTTGCGGGCGCAGTATCGGGCGCCGATCCCTTCTTTATCAACATGGGATTCTCGATTTTCCACGCCTACCCAGATCACGGTATTTCGGCGCCCTTTGATAGCAACAGCAAGGGCTTATTCGCCGGAGAAGGCGCTGGGGTTTTAGTCTTAAAACGCTTAGAAGATGCCGAGCGCGATGGCGATAACATCTACGCCGTCGTCAGCGGCATTGGTTTGTCGAACGACGGTAAAGGCCAGTTTGTATTAAGCCCCAACAGCAAGGGCCAAGTGCAAGCTTTCGAGCGCGCCTATAGCGCGGCAAACACTCAGCCTGCCAATATCGAAGTGATTGAATGCCACGCCACCGGCACGCCGCTCGGTGATAAGGTCGAACTCGCCTCGATGGAGCGCTTCTTCGAGGACAAACTCGCGGGCTCTGCGGTGCCGCTGATCGGTTCGGCAAAATCCAACTTAGGCCATTTACTCACAGCCGCGGGCATGCCGGGGATCATGAAGATGATTTTTGCCATGCGCTCGGGTCGACTGCCGCCAAGTATTAACTTATCAGCGCCGATATCCTCGCCTAAGGGCTTATTTAGCGCTAAAAATCTGCCAACAGAATTGCATGCTTGGCCAGATAAAGCCGGCAATGACCGCCGCCACGCGGGTGTTTCCGTGTTCGGTTTTGGCGGCTGTAACGCGCATTTATTGCTGGAATCCTATGTTGCCAATACAAACAAGAAGAATGAACAAGCCGCAGCCGCAGTAAGTTACCAGCACACGCCATTAAATATCATTGGCTTAGCATCGCACTTTGGGCCTTTAACCTCCATTAATGCACTGGATAACACGATTCATGCTCGGCAACATGCCTTTATCCCGCTGCCCGCTAAACGCTGGAAAGGCTTAGATAAACACCCTGAGATCTTAGCTAACTTTGGTTTGCCTGCTGTACCGCAAGGCGCGTATATCGACCAGTTCGATTTTGACTTCCTGCGCTTTAAAGTGCCGCCCAATGAGGATGATCGCCTGATCTCCCAGCAACTGCTGCTGATCAAAGTGGCCGATGAAGCGATCCGTGATGCCAACTTAAAACCCGGTGGCAAGGTTGCTGTATTAGTAGCGATGGAAACCGAACTGGAATTACACCAGTTCCGTGGCCGCGTAAATCTGCACACTCAACTGGCAGACAGTCTTAAAAAACAAGGGATAACACTCACACAAGCCGAGTATCTCGCCCTTGAAAAGATCGCCATGGACAGTGTGCTCGATGCCGCCAAACTGAACCAATACACCAGTTTTATTGGCAACATCATGGCGTCACGTATCGCATCCCTTTGGGACTTTAACGGCCCTGCCTTTACCATTTCGGCGGCGGAGCAATCGGTCGCCCGCTGTATCGATGTGGCCGAAAATCTGTTGTCCCAAGAATCCTTAGATGCCGTAGTGATCGCCGCAGTCGATTTAAGTGGCAGTTTAGAGCAAGTGATCCTTAAAAACGCCGTATCGCCAGTGGCATTTACTGCCACTGACACAGGCTGGAAAGTCGGTGAAGGTGCTGGCGCGTTAGTGCTCACAACAGCGCAATCAAGTGCAGCCCAGCCAAGTAATGCCGCTGACAATGCTAATGCCAATAGCAGCTATGGCGACAGTTATGGTCACATCAGCGGCCAAGTATTTGGCGCGATTTGTGACATACAAGGTAATAGCAACACTGCGCGTATTTGCGATGACTTGCTAACCCAAGCCAAGGTGAATAGCAGCCAGATTAACTTGATTGAAACCAGTATTGCGGTTGAGCAACTTGCCGATTCAGAGCTGGTACTCAATACGCTGCTGCAGAGTGTGAACCAGCGCAGCCAAGCCGCTGATACCCTAGGCCACAACTTTGCCGCTGCGGGTATGGCGAGTATTTTGAGCGCGCTGTTGCAGCTTAAAAATCAAGTGCAACTTAACAAGCATTCTTCTCAAGCTCAGCAGCACGCGCTCGTTGCCACGTTTAGCCAAGGTAAATGCTCGCAGTTACTGCTCAGCCAAAGTGCCACGCAAGCATACAATTTGCAGCAAAGGCTTGAACAAGATTTAACGCTTTCTGAGCAAAAACACTTAATAAAACAAGTAACGCTCGGTGGCCGCGATATCTATCAGCATATCCTAGATACCCCGCTCGCAGGCCTTGATGCTATACAACAAAAAGCCCAAGCCATGACAGCACTGCCAGCGCGCAGCCAACGCAAACATTTGGCCCAAATAGCGAGCAAAGACACGAATAGCTTTGCAACAAGCAGCCCAACCACGGCTCAACAAAAAGAGACATTAAGCAGCATGCCAATTAATGCCCTAAGCACCAATAAAAACGCCACTCAAGCAGAGCTAAAAGACGCGGCATTTTTAAGCAATCAGCAACTCGCCCGTGAAGCCCATTTAGCCTTTTTACAAAGCCGTGCTGAAGGCTTGAAACTAGCCGATGCCTTGATGAAAGCCCAGCTTGCCAGCGAGTTAGCCATCAATGGCCAAGCTGCGCCAGTACAACAGCAAGCCATTGTTCAGGCATCTGCGACAGCGGTTCTTCCACATCCAGTGCATTATCCCAATCATGCAAAAGTGCCTGAGTACACGCCGCCAACACCGATAAGCAAGCCTTGCATTTGGGATTATGCGGATTTAGTCGAGTACGCCGAAGGTGATATTGCTAAAGTATTTGGCCCAGATTACGCCATTATCGACAGCTATTCGCGTCGTGTACGCCTGCCAACGACTGACTATTTGCTGGTATCTCGGGTAACGAAATTAAACGCCCAGATGAACCAATATCAGCCTTGCACTATGACCACGGAATACGACATTCCTGTGGACGCGCCGTATTTGGTCGATGGCCAAATCCCTTGGGCCGTGGCGGTCGAATCGGGTCAATGCGACTTGATGCTGATCAGCTACTTAGGTATCGATTTTGAAAATAAAGGCGAGCGCGTGTATCGCCTGCTCGATTGCACCCTGACCTTCCTTGGCGACTTACCGCGCGGTGGCGACACCCTGCGCTACGACATTTCCATCAATCACTTTGCCCGCAATGGCGATACCTTGTTGTTCTTCTTCTCCTACGAATGTTTCGTGGGCGACAAGCTGATCCTGAAAATGGATGGCGGCTGTGCCGGCTTCTTCACCGATAAAGAACTGGCCGACGGCAAAGGCGTTATTCACACCGAAGCCGAAATCAAAGCGCGCAACCTTGCCTTGAACAATCCGAATAAGCCGCGCTTTAATCCGTTACTGAACTGCGCGCAAAACCAATTTGATTACAGCCAAATCCATAAACTGCTCGGCGCGGATATCGGTGGCTGTTTTGGCGGTGCCCATGCGGCGCATCAAGCCCAATATGGTTTGCAGCCCTCTTTATGTTTTGCATCTGAAAAATTCCTGATGATTGAACAGGTCAGCAATCTTGAGGTGCATGGCGGCGCGTGGGGCTTAGGTTCAGTTCAAGGCCATAAGCAGCTCGAAGCCGATCATTGGTATTTCCCATGTCATTTCAAGGGCGACCAAGTGATGGCGGGCTCGTTAATGGCCGAAGGCTGTGGTCAATTACTGCAATTCTTTATGCTGCACATTGGAATGCACCTCGGTGTTAAAGATGGTCGTTTCCAACCGCTCGAAAATGCGTCACAAAAAGTACGCTGTCGCGGTCAAGTCTTGCCGCAATCTGGCCTGCTCACCTATCGCATGGAAATCACCGAAATCGGTATGAGCCCGCGCCCGTATGCTAAGGCGAATATCGATATTTTGCTCAATGGCAAAGTGGTCGTGGACTTCCAAAACCTTGGGGTGATGATCAAAGAAGAAGCCGAATGCACCCGTTACCTCGCGGATAATGCCAACAGCACAGTTAACCATGTAGCTAAAAATGCTGCTTCGGCTGCGCCGCTGGTTTCAACAGCACCCGTATCGTTCGCCGCGCCGTTGATGGCGCAGTTGGCTGATTTAACTGCACCAACCAATAAAGGCGTAGTGCCTCTGCAACATGTACCTGCACCGATTGCGCCAGCGGATTCAAAGTATGCTAACCGCGTGCCCGATACCCTGCCGTTCACGCCGTACCACATGTTCGAATTTGCCACTGGCGACATCGAAAACTGCTTCGGCCCCGATTTCAGTATCTATCGCGGCCTAATTCCACCGCGCACGCCTTGCGGTGATTTGCAGCTCACGACTCGCGTCATTGCGATTGACGGCAAACGCGGCGAGCTGAAAAAGCCCTCTTCGTGTATCGCTGAATACGAAGTGCCCGCAAACGCTTGGTATTATGACAAAAACAGCCATCACGCCGTGATGCCCTATTCAGTGCTAATGGAAATATCACTGCAGCCAAACGGCTTTATCTCAGGCTATATGGGCACTACCTTGGGCTTCCCCGGCCAAGAGCTGTTTTTCCGCAACTTAGACGGTAGCGGTAAGCTGCTGCGCCATGTGGATTTACGCGGCAAAACCATAGTGAACGACTCACGTCTGTTATCGACTGTGATTGCCGGCAGCAACATCATTCAGAATTTCAGCTTCGAGTTAAGCTGCGATGGCGAGCCTTTCTACCAAGGTAAAGCGGTATTTGGTTACTTCAAGGGCGATGCGCTGAAAAACCAACTTGGCATAGACAACGGCAAGATCACTCAGCCTTGGCATGTGCAAAATGGCATAGTAGCCGATAGCCAAATCAATCTGTTAGATAAACAACATCGCAGCTTTAATGCACCAAAAGGTCAACCACATTACCGTTTAGCGGGCGGTCAACTTAACTTTATCGACAAGGCTGAAATCGTGAAAGCCGGCGGTAAGGCGGGCCTTGGCTATTTATACGCCGAGCGCACGATTGACCCGAGTGATTGGTTCTTCCAATTCCATTTCCATCAAGATCCTGTGATGCCAGGCTCATTAGGGGTTGAAGCCATTATCGAGCTGATGCAAACCTATGCGATTAACCAAGACCTTGGTGCGGGTTTTAAGAGTCCTAAATTTGGGCAGATTTTATCGGATATCAAATGGAAATATCGCGGTCAAATTAACCCATTAAACAAGCAGATGTCGCTAGATGTACACATTACCAGCGTGACAGACGACAATGGCAAACGCATCATTATGGGCGATGCCAACTTGAGTAAAGATGGCCTGCGGATTTATGAAGTTAAAGATATCGCCATCTGTATTGAAGAAGCCTAATGAGTTTACGCTATTAGAAAGACGCTAATCTCGAATAACAAATAACAAATAGTTGCGCCGCCTTGGCTATCCACATCGCACAGGGCGGCACTGATAACATGAGAACACCTATGACTAGCCATACTCTAGATCAATTCAATAGCAATAACGAAAAACTCAGCCCTTGGCCGTGGCAAGTCAACGATGCAGAGCTGTGCTTTGATATCGACGCATTAGGCAAAAAACTCAAAGATTTAAGCCAAGCCTGTTACTTAGTGAATCACAGTGAAAAAGGCTTAGGCATAGCGCAAACGGCAGAAGTGACCACCAGTGACAGCCAAGCGCCATTGGGCTCACACCCTGTCAGCGCCTTTGCCCCTGCCCTTGGCACCCAAAGTTTAGGCGACAGTAATTTTCGCCGCGTACACGGGGTTAAATACGCTTACTACGCTGGCGCTATGGCTAACGGTATTGCCTCAGAAGAACTGGTTATCGCGCTGGGCCAAGCGGGCATTTTGTGCTCATTTGGCGCGGCGGGGTTAATTCCATCCCGCGTTGAAGCGGCCATTACCCGCATTCAAGCGGCGCTGCCTAATGGTCCTTACGCTTTTAACTTAATTCACAGCCCAAGTGAGCCCGCATTAGAGCGCGGCAGCGTTGAGCTGTTTTTAAAACATAAAGTGCGCACGGTCGAAGCCTCGGCATTTTTAGGCTTAACGCCGCAAATCGTCTATTACCGCGCAGCGGGTTTGAGCCGCGACGAACATGGCGAGATAGTCATTGGCAACAAAGTCATAGCCAAAATCAGCCGCACCGAAGTCGCGACTAAGTTTATGGAGCCGGCGCCGGCCAAAATCCTCCAGCAATTAGTGAGTGACGGCCTTATCAGCCAAGACCAAATGGCGATGGCATTACTGGTGCCCATGGCAGACGACATCACAGCCGAAGCCGACTCCGGCGGCCATACCGACAATCGTCCACTCGTCACGCTATTGCCGACGATTTTGGCGCTTAAAGATGAAATCCAAGCTAAGTATCAATACAAAACGCCTATCCGCGTGGGTGCTGGCGGCGGCGTCGGTACACCCGATGCAGCATTAGCCACCTTCAACATGGGCGCGGCCTTTATCGTCACAGGTTCAATCAACCAAGCGTGTGTCGAAGCGGGCGCGAGTGAACACACACGTAAGTTACTCGCCACCACAGAAATGGCCGATGTGACTATGGCGCCTGCCGCCGATATGTTCGAAATGGGCGTGAAATTACAAGTGGTTAAGCGCGGTACTCTATTCCCGATGCGCGCCAATAAGCTGTATGAAATCTACACCCGTTACGATTCGATTGATGCCATCCCTGCGGACGAGCGTAAAAAACTCGAAGAGCAAGTGTTCCGCTCATCACTCGATGACATTTGGGCTGGCACAGTCGCCCACTTTAACGAGCGCGATCCTAAACAAATCGAGCGCGCACTGGATAACCCCAAACGTAAGATGGCGCTGATTTTCCGCTGGTATTTGGGTCTGTCTAGCCGCTGGTCAAACACAGGTGAAGTCGGCCGCGAAATGGATTACCAAATCTGGGCAGGCCCAGCACTGGGTGCATTTAATGCTTGGGCCAAAGGCAGTTATTTAGATGACTATAAGGCCCGTAATGCGGTGGATTTAGCCAAACATTTAATGGTGGGCGCAGCATATCAATCCCGCATTAACCTGCTGTTATCCCAAGGCGCGAGCATTCCAGTTAGCCTGCAACGCTGGAAACCATTAAATCGTTTTTAGCCCCTACTGGACAATAGATACATCAAGTAGGGACTCAACTCCCTGCTTGATGCAGTTTTCTTCTCTACCTCGTTAAATCGAAGCGCCTACGTTATTGCCAATCTAATCCCTTGAGTTATAGGCTTTGTTTGTGCCAATGCCGCTAAGCACTGTCGCTCTAGTGGCACGCCGTAAACCCATCCCTGGGGGCTCAACGGAAAAGTCCCTTTTTCCGATGGCCACTGCCGCGACAATGCTCGCCTGCAACTTATGGCATTCACTGTGACCATCCGCATACGGTCAAGCCTGACTAACAAGCCAATAGAATCTAAAGGGAAAACACCGTAAGATACCGATTCGTTAATCGAATTGTATGTACTGCTAGGATATGGATACCGCATGGCTCATCAAAGCTTAAACGACTTGCCCGTCTTAACCGACGACTTCGGCCTTTACACTACTTTTGTAGAAGGTATCGCTGAAGAGATACGTCAGAGTAAGGCACCTAAAACCATCGCTATCACAGGGTATTGGGGCAGCGGCAAGACCAGCGTTTTAGCGCAGTTATACGCACAGTTATTCGGTGAGAACCCACCTTCGATAAAGGGTGAAGCGGTTCCTACCTCTAACGATGCTACCCCGCATTACCATGGCGTATGGTTCGAAGCATGGCGCTATCAACATGAGCCCCAGCCCATTATCGCCCTTATGCATACTATGCGTCAGTCCTTTAGCCAAAAAAGGCAACTATTTGACAAGGTTGGAAAAATTGCAAACGTCAGCATGGTCGCAGGCCTTAGCGTGTTTGATGGCGTGATCAAGACTCTCAGTGTAGGAATGGTTTCTGGACTAGATAAGATCCCATCCATCGGCGAAAAGTACGAAAGAGACAATTTACTCAGCCAACTCTCGACCGATCAGATCAACAATGCCCTCCGCACCGCCATAGACCACTTACTGACAGACAAAGTTGAGATAGGTGACACAGATAGAAAATGTATTATTTTTATCGATGATCTTGATCGCTGTGATGCGGCAACAGCCAAAAAACTGTTGGAGGGAATTAAGGTTCATCTCAACTTAGAAAACTGTATTTTCATTATTGCCATCGACCCTGCACAGTTGGAAGCCAGCTTTAAGCTCGAACACGCGCAACTACGAAATACGGGCAATATATACCCGTGATCAATGAAGATGCTTGATTTTCAGTGAAATGAGGATCAAGCTAACGATTATGAAACTACTCCTTACTCCTGAACAAAAACAAGTCCTAGAGACCCAGCATGCTCAAACGCGTGACGGGCGTATTCGTGACCGCATCAAAGCAGTACTGCTTGCATCCGAAGGCTGGACCCCGGCAATGATTTCTCAAGCATTACGCATTCATGAAAGCACTGTACGTAATCACCTTGCCGATTAC
>NZ_JAKKRH010000039.1:0-43396 GCF_025654465.1 Shewanella sp. SM101 | reverse complement strand
ATTGCCCTTGGCATCGTTTAACTTCCCTATAGACACTAGAGCGATGACAATCAATGCATTTAGCTATGTGTGCTATCGAAAAGCCCTGTTCTAACAGTACGGAAATCTGGTATCGTCTTGCTTCGGTCAATTGTTGATAATTCATGGTGATACTCTTTTACTTTGGCGAGATAAAGCGTACCACTTTTCAGCAGTTGGCTTCTTCTACACCTCGATTAGAGTGTCGCAGTTATTATCTGAATTCTGGTGTATTCGAAAACCAATCATAAGTATTCGAAGAATCATATCGACTGAGAAAAACTTGACTATTAGTCATTTTTATATCAACCATAAACAACAAAAAATAGCCTAGATGAGTTTGAAGAGAGATAAGCATTGCTAGCTTATTTCCATTGCTTATTAATAAGCATGTATTATTTCTAATAAAAAGCACCATAAGCTATTTTTTAATTAGTGCCCTGCTATACATGTAAGTTGATATTAAAATTCTAAAGCAAGTGGTTTATGAACAAGAACCACAACAAAAACCAGGGGATTTAGGTTTTTCTACCGTTTTTACCTGTTCAGGTTGCTCAGTGTTTTTGGTATCCGTTGCAGTATTATCATCCGTGTCCGGCACAAATTGGGTAACATTTTTGGTTTTATCATCAGTTTTAGTGAACTTAGTCAATGATGAACTCATCAGAACTACCTCTACTTAATCTATTTAGGACTAGCATTCATTAAACATGCTTATATTGCGCATGTTATATTTGTTGAGTATTTTAGTCAACTATTCATTATTGCGTAATGCTTAAATAGTTTTAATTTATTTTTAGGCTTGACTATTAAGAGTATTTAAAAAAACGGAATAAAAATAAAGACTTGCTATATAGGCTATAGATTTACGCTGGCCAAATTCCAAGCAAAATATTGATTTTTTTAAGTTATTAACCACGACATCACTCCTTAAAACTGAAAGGTGCAAGTCAGCAGAAAGAGCGGACAGACAACCTTGTTCGCCGAGCAAGTCTTCAGGAGGTTTGTTATCAGCTAGCTAATAACTGATCGATAAGCTGGTCTAATATTGACATTCTTTATTCCTTTTAAATACATGAATAGAGTCCCACTTACATAGATTTTTTACACTACCGTTTGAGTGATCTGATCTATCGCCAAACAAGCCCACCACTCGTCGAGGACTGAGATTGGCCATCTTAAAACCACTTTGTCGCGCATAACGCAAGCAACTGCAGAAATTGATCAGTAAAACCAAGAACAAGCACTTAGCCCGACGTCTTATCGCTATGTTGATGCTACATCAAGGGCAGTCGATTACCGACGTTCATCATACTACTGGTGCCACACGCTCCAGTATCGGTAGCTGGTTAAGATGGTACACCGGATGCGGCGTTGATGGGCTTAAGTCCTTGACGCAGTGGCTGGCTGCCAGCAATCTTGCCAATAGCCCCTAATATTACTCTACCTATCTTTGCTTATTCAGCTATGTCCACAGTACTTTGGTTACCAACGTAACCGCTGGAGCAGCTAAATTCAGGTTACTGTTCAACCAGTATATTCACCGTGGGTCAACAAAATAGAGCGGCTATAGCTTGCTCTGCATGAAACGATAACTCGCAATAATAGTTGCAGTAACATCCGAGAACTCCTCGGCAAGGTAAGGCATTTCATAGAAACCGTTTCACCATTTCCCGAGAATAGACACGGCAAAGCATAGATGTAGCAGTATTAGGATCAGTTATTTAGGTGTAATAGTTCTTCACGTGTCTATCATCAGTATCATGAGCCTCCACTTGAGCTACTCCTAATTCATTATGTTACTCATTTAATGATATAGGTCATAGATATGACATTTTTTTAATATTGTGTGATTTTTACAATTGCAAAACATTCACATTTCGCTAAATTTGGGCGGTTAAACAAACAATCGATCTGTTTGATGAGGATTTCCAATCAAAGAAACCATCTAGAGTAAATACACTACATCATGGTTAGCCTTGTGGACGTTATATACATGGTCAGACTGTCAGCAGAAATAAGGATGAAAAAGGTACAATGCGCAATATCTCAATTGCGGGCAAACTGGGCTTAGGTTTCGGTATAGTTATTTTTTTCAGCTTTGTTTTAGCCATTACAGGATGGCTGGGACTAATAAATACCATTGATAGCAGCGATAAAATGGTTGCAATTCAATCCCTCAACAAAGCCATTTCAGACACGAAGGCAGCTCGGGAAAACTACCTTCGCTCGATGAAGGAAAAGGACAAACAAGTACTTGGAGACAATATCGAATTGATGACTTCAATTCTTGAAGTTGAAAGATCCAAGTACAGCAACGCTACAGAAGCAGCCATATTAGATGAGGCTATTAGTCATTTAATTGAATATAAAACAATTTACGAAAATCTCACCCAACTAATTGACTCTAAGGCAGAAAAATCTGCCGAAGCTATGCAATTAGCCCAATCAATTACGGACATGCAGGCACAGCATGTAGAAGTGATGAAATCATCGATTGAAGGTATCAATTGGCAAGCCATTGCCGAAATTAATGCCGTCACCGTACAGATGAAGCAAATGGATCAAGATGCTCGTAACTGGTTTCTAGATACTGCTGATCAAACTATGTACGAAACGCTAAAACAGACTGGCAATGAAATTATTACTAAGCTGCAAACCATTACGTCTCAATATCAATTGGCCAATACTGCGAAAACCATAAAAAGTGAATCTAAATTACTCGAACTATATGGGCAACTTGTAAAAATCAATTTATCAGTTGATGCGCTGGGTTAGAGGCTGCTCAGTGATTGCCAACAAAGCCTTATGCATACTTACTGTATAGTCATCCGCTTGCTTAACACCAAAGTTCAATAAGGTGTATTCAAAAATTCGCTCAAAGTCTTCGGCAGCAAGGTTGGAAAGTTTATACATTGTGCTTTTGTTTCACCATTGCAGCGATGTCATGAAGTGATAATGCGCATTCACCACTTTGCTCACCAGCTTCAATCGCCATTTTCAAAGCTATGGTCTGGTTTTCTTGTCTTTCTAATAGTCGTAAGGCAGAACGAACAACTTCGCTTGTCGAGCCGTAGCGACCTGACGAAATAAGCTGACCGACAAACTCATCTAACTGTGATCCGATAGTAACACTGGTTGTCCGTGACATGTTTCCACCTATTTGTGTGAATAATTAACACAGTAATAATATATGATGTTAGATACCAAATCAAAGTAATGTTAACTACACCATGACAATAAGGTATACTTCAAAATCACATGTAAAAAGTGGCAGTTTTTATATATTTGTCATAACCTATATGGCACACACCGTTAGGTCATAACTTAAATGTCACTTAGGTCGGATTATGTACATCTTTGGCTATCTTAGGGCATCAACTAGCGATCAAAATGCGAAACGAGCACAGAGCACCTTACAAAAGTTTGTACAGGAGAAGGGATTTCGTATCGCTGGATGGTACATCGAAAATGAATCAGGAGCTTCGCTGCAAAGACCAGAACTTCTTCGTTTACTTGATGATGCTGCGAAAGGCGATGCAATCATCATTGAACAGATAGACAGGCTTTCTCGTCTGGATGAGAAAAGCTGGTTCACATTAAAAGAAATGCTGCACGAGAAAGAACTCAAAGTGATTAGCCTGGACTTGCCAACCAGCCATATTGCACTCTCTCCCCAAATCACCAATGAATTTACTGGATCGATGATCAAAGCGATAAATAGCATGATGATGGATATGCTAGCTGCTATCGCGAGAAAAGATTATCAAGATCGCCGGCGCCGTCAGGCTGAAGGAATAAAGAAAGCCAAAGAGGAAGGGAAATACAGAGGACGGCAAGCAGACTCAGATCTACACGAAAAAATCTATCAGCTACGAGTTGTTAACAAGCTGAGTATTAGCGATACCGCCAAACTCACCAATGTGTCGGATAGAACGGTAATTCGGGTTGCTAAAAAGTTGGCAAGTGACCGTTCAGCTGGGTAAGAAGCTTAGCGTACTTTTATTGGCAGTTAATGTGAGTCCACCAAGATGAATGCAAGCCCGTTGTTAGTTAATCTGCGCCCATTGGCAATTAATGTTAGCCCAGATTGGCGGATGTAATCCCGCCGAAGATATTATGTGTGCAAGCCGCTACAGGTAGTGTTTAGAGTGATCTAATCCAATACTTTTGGACATCTCGCTAAGTGAGTAAAATCGCTTATTGAGGTGAAGTATGTCAACAAAGAAACCCCGTAAAATCCACACGCAAGAATTTAAAGCTGAAGCTCGCTCAGAAGATTGCCGCAGCGCGTGAGCTTAATCTTTATGAGTCACAGCTATACAATTGGCGCTCAAGTTCCGAGAAGAAATCAAATACCACGACAAGAGAAGCAGAGCTTGCTGCTGAGGTCGCAAGGCTTAAACGCCAACTCGCTGAACAAGCCGAAGATTTAGCAATCCTAAAAAGGCGGCTACCTACTTCGCGAAGAACCAAAAGTAGCCAGATTTGAGTTTATCCTTGAGCACCAGCACCGCTTTTCTCTCAAGCGAATGGTGGCGGTGCTCAAGGTATCGCGTAGTGGTTTTACACTTGGCGACAGAACGGCACGGCGCTAAGTCCTAGAGCGCTTAAGCGTATGGCCCGTGACGTGCTGATTAAAGCGTCCTTTGATGATTCCAATAGGCGCAACGGCGCACGGCGTATTCAGCAAGATTTAGCGGAAAATAATTGTAAGGCAGATATCAAAACCATTATGGCTAGCATGTCACGGCAGAGTTTAGTGGCAAAGGCGGCGAGGAAATTTAAGGTAACTACTGACAGTCACCATAAGCATCCCGTCGCGCCTAATTTGCTAGAGCAGAACTTTACTGCTACTGCGCCAAACCTGAAGTGGGCTGGAGACATCACGTATTTGTACACCAGCGAAGGATGGCTCTATCTGGCTGTAATTATTGACCTTTACTCTCGTACCGTTGTGGGTTGGTCGATGGCAAGCAGAATGACATCGGAGCTTGTTTGTGACGCGTTGAAGATGGCATTATTCCGCCGATGCTTTCCTACTGGTGTGATTATCCATAGCGACCGAGGCAGCCAATACTGCGCAAACGATTATCGAGCCTTAGAGCAAAAACATCAGCTTGTGCAAAGCATGAACCGTAAAGGAAATTGTTGGGATAACGCTTGTGTAGAAAGCTTTTTCCATTCATTGAAAGTTGAAGCGCTGCAAGATGAGCCACTCATGACACGTGATCAAATGAGACAAACGGTATTTGAGTATATTGAGGTTGATTACAATCGGACCAGACGGCATAGTGCTCTTGGGTATTTGAGCCCAGAAAACTTTGAATTAAAAAATAGTGCTTAGCAAAGTGTCCACTATTACTGGATCAGATCAAGATTAATGCAGAGGAAAGAGTATGCAAAACGAATCAACCACAGTAAGGGCTTGCATGACAACAGCCTTGCAAATATTGGAAAAATGGAACTGCAACCAACAGCAAATTCAGACTTTACTAAAGCTACCTGAAAAGTATAGCAACCTTGATATTGAAAAGGTTAACTTCAGTCAAGACCAAGTCGAAAGGATCAGCTATATACTGAATATTCACGCTAGCTTAAATGCGCTTTTTAGTAACCCTGAAAATATTTATGGGTTTATGAACATGGTGAATTATAATGAACCTTTTAATGGCACAAGGCCAATAGATGTCATTTGCAACGGAAAAACTAATGATTTTAAAATGATTAATACCCATATAAATCAGTTGATTATATGCTAAAATCACCCTTTATTCTTTAGCATTTCACGACAACCTGGTCTATCTTAACGCTAATAGGCATTTTACATTTAATGTTCTTTAAAATTGAGAGCGATACTTTACATTCTGTAACCTTAAGAAACTTTATTTTGTGACCTTGAGAAACTTTATTTTGTGACCTTGAGAAACTTTATTTTGTAACCTTGCAAAACTTTATTTAACAAAAACTCTCCTAACAAATTAGATAACAGTCCATTTTAATGATAGCTAGAAGTAGAAGTCAATATGAGTAAATTGCCTCTGTACTTATAGCCAATAACAGCACCCTAGCCTATTCTCAAGCAAGAACAGATGATTTAAGATGTACAAACACTCCCACTAACGCCTTGCTTATCATCTTAATTCCTCTGATGGGCAGAATTTTATGGAATAACAGAATAAAAAGTCTCCATTACAACCAGAATATAACTAATAAATAGTATCAACAACTAGAAGCAACATGTTTACATCTAAGTAAACCTTTAAAAAAACTGTAGCGCAACAACGTAATCTCATATTAATATTCAGTGACCATGATTAATGCAACTGCTTAAATTAACTCAATAGACCAATAAAAAAATAAACTCGAAAATAAAGACCTAAATAACAAATTTTAATTTTAGCTACGAAATTAGTTCCTGAATTGAAGATATTTACCATTTTTTTGTGATTTAATCTAAAGACCTTGATGTTGGAGCTTGGTTATGAGTATCGATAAGTCTGAAAAAGTACTGCTAAATTTACTTTCACAGCAACACCCACAACTTATCAGACTGCTGGCAAATGAAGAGGTTAAACAGAGTGAGAGTGTCCCACAGAACCGAACCTCAATCTCCTTTGCTGCGCGCAGGCTCATCAAATTCAAACTGCAAGTAGATCACTTAGCGCAACTCTCTCCCAGTGCAATTCATACCTCAGATATCGAAAAAGGATATGAGTAATGGGAAAGCTACAAGCTAATGCTAAAAGTAATAGGATAAAAAATTCCGGCGGTGTTATGCCAGATAGACTCAGTACTAACACAGCGTTAATGAAGATGTTTTATCAAGCCCAAAAACAGAGTCATGACACCAACACAGGCAAATTATTGATTGTTTTTATGTATTTATGGCTTACTCAGCAGTTAGATGACTTTCTCCTGCGAGCCAGTGAAAAACCCATCACAGTAGATGATATTCCCGACTGTCATAAAGTAAGAAATAGTGATGCATGCGAAGCACATCGATTCAAAAATCAGAAGTTTGAGGATGGCAAGTCTTGGACCTATTACGCACGTGCAACCATTACTCAAAGCGGCGATAAAAAATTTGAATGGCAACCCATCCCTAATTGCTTAATCCACATTTTCAAACCCTTCGTTAGCAATCACAGCTATAACGTTTCATGGCTAACGGCAGCGGAAAAACAACAATTGCTTAATCTGCTCATGGCAAAATGGCGAAAACCTGCCGAGATCGAACACTTTCCAGCGATAAGAAAGCAATTGTTTTTTAAGTACATAACACGCTGTATTCGCACAGATAATCAACTATCCAGTTTAACTAAATCATTATTATTACCTGCTGATATACGGCACCATCGACATGCAGCGGTTTATCAGCAAAAAAACAGTGAACACGTTCGAACAGAGCTATTTCACGCGCAAGATCGGTATCTCAGTCGATTATTCACTCATGCAAACTCTCTAGGTGTGAGCAAGTTGCTGACACTCACATTCTCGTCGAGTTCAGCAGTAAGTAATGCCACACTTCCCAGCATTTCACTATTAAATGACAACGCCAAAAGAAACATTCCCGCTAATATTACAAGTTCAAAAGTGGGTGTGAGTTTTCATAGTAAATGGGTTGGTGAAGACCTAGAAAAATACGCAGACGAGTCCGTGGTTTTCGGTAGTAGTCGACTTATACCCGAGAGTGAGATTGTTGCGATTTTTCGTCATCTTCATGACGAGATAACTTCATCTAAGCCTGAAAACAAAGCTGGTCAAGCCGCTTTAATTCATTATCACAATCTCTGCGCTAACCATACTGCGCTGTTATTTATACTGCTTACGGGCATGCGCCCTACCCATGCTATCTCTATCAATAAACAATCACACTATGATTACCGCCGCACGACAGTATCTGATAAAGGCTTTCAACGCGAAATCAGAATTTGTGACTATCTGAGACAACAAATTCTGCATTACACCACGCTGCAACAAAAACTCAGTTTGAAGCTGAATTTGAGCAATGCTCTTCCCTGGGCATGGAGTTTATATGATGCAAATAATCAAGCGACTGCAATATCAGCAAAATCGCTGCGACAATTTTTACATCAAAGAGCCAATGGCATTGTCCCCTATGTGTTGCGTCATCAATTTGCGCAAAGTGCCGCTACCAGCATTATACATAAACTGACAACACACCAAATTGATCGCTTAATGGGACACGCGGAGTACGGTGAACATCTGGGCAGTGACCATACATTTCCAGCAAGCATAAAACAACAAGACTTATTTCTTGATAGTCTGCCGGCTCGATACGGCTTAAAGGAGTTGAAATATGTCTAGTTTATTCAACAAATTAAACCCTGTTGAGATTTACAATTATCACCAACGTCAGGGCTTGTCAAACGCTGGCATAGATGCCATTAGCTGGGTGATCAGCCAGTGGCCGAACCCAACACTCAAAGCCTCAAACCTTTCAGCTCAAAAGCCGACTCACATATTAATCAGCCAACCCAATAGTCGTGAAATCACTCTTCAAGATTTACAAGTCATCAATAAAATCATCAGATCTGTACCTACAGGCAAGCAACGTCACTATAAACGTGCGCTAGAAGCCATTATTGTCTACCTCAAAGAAGCACTGAAGTGGCAAACTCCTGAGATTGAAAAGCTGCCTTGGCCAGATCCTGATTTAAGATGGTATGAATGCATCACAGCTCAAGCGAACGATGCATTTAAACTGCAAACAGAGTATGAAAACGTCAAAGCTCAGTTCTTGCAACAGCGCTCCGCACTGTCAGCTGAGTTTATGGCATTGATTATCGCACTTGAAATTGCGCCACTAACCATTGCACATCTCGTCAACATCATTAACGACAAAGAAAGCATTCAGCGTATTGAAAGACAAACATATCTTAATATCAAACACTTAGATAAGTCATCTAATCAAGACGATCTACCGAAATCAAGCCGGTATCACCTGCCCTTATTTGTCTATCAATCATTGACGGAATATCAGGCATATTCGCATAGCAAGCTAACTGAAAAGCAGTTGCTAAAAAGATTAGAAACCTTATTAACGTCATTCTCCATATCAACTCAGGTCTCTCGTCATTACCAGCACCTTTTTCAAGCCGTTTGGCACTATCGCGATCATGTCGTTCCTACATTCTTAAAAGATATTAGTTACCCAGAACGTCATGTCGCAACCCCTTTAGTCTCGGTTGACAAGAAGGACCAACAACGACAATTAGTGAGAATTTATGGCATCGATTATGACGAAATGGCAGTTACCGCAATACCTAAAGCCAATCAAGCCTCGAAGAAATGGCCGCACCTCGAACTGCAAAATAATCGCAATAAGATTACAGAATGTGTCCATGACCTTAGTCATTGGCCTGTAGACAATATCCTGCCAACAATGCTCTATCGATACACGTTAGAACTCATCAATTTCGGTGGGGTAAAAAAGCAAAAACTCGCAGACAGCACCATCAAAAAATACTGCAATATTCAATTAAAACTCACGAGCCCGCTCAGTTATGACCAAGCAATAGACCAAGAACTACTACAACAATGGAGCCACAACATTTATGACAATTTAGCGACTGAAACAGAGCAACTGATCATGCTGTATTTTTTTCGCTTTATGCGTCACCAATCACTCACAGACCATTTAGACATTAGCCAGTTCGAACCACCACTCAGCCCTCCAGGTGTTGATCCATTTCGGATCTCAATAGAACAGTTGCATGAAATCGTCGCAAAGCTCATCGCGCCGCCCTACGGGGGGTTATTGCAGAGGTTATTTTGCGCAGTCACTGTCATTATCAGCTATTTCGCAATGTTGCGCCGAGGAGAGTTACTGCGTCTTCGTTTAAAGGATGTATTTGTTGATCCAGCGAATAAACAATTGTTTCGTTTCAATATCACAAATACTAAGGAGGGGACGACCAAAAGCAAACATTCACGCGTCGTCTATACAGTCATACCGGAAGAATTCGCGATTTTAGTCAGAATTGTGATAAAAAACAGTGAGCTTTGTGAACCTCACCAGCATTTGATCGGCTTCACGGATGAGCCATACCATTCACGGCAGTTGCAATACTTATTACCTGCCACTAAATGCATCAAAGCAATATGCGGCCAGCAAGCGCGGTTTCATCACCTGCGTCATAGCGGTGTACATTTATTTATGCTGCAAGCACTGCACCTTGCATACAATCTGCCGCCACAGCAAACCACGAATACAGAGCAAATGAAACGCTTACTCCATGATGACGTGCTTGCTGCGCGATTTGACTATTGGCTTGAAGGGCAACCATTTTCACTGTGTAATGATGGGATTTTGTTAGATGAAATGACTCGTCAAATCGGACACGAGTACTATGCAACAACTCGATGGTCCTATCTGCACGATATAGACTGGCTTTACCCATTCTATCGGCCAGGCTTTGGTGAATCACAGCCTCGAGAATTCTCGCATAGTGAATTGCGATATTTGCTGGGGTTAAAAAACGACTCAAATGATCTATCACGTCAACTCGCTTTAATCAGCCCTGATTACCAAGCAAAAGACATTAACCAGAAGCGTCAAAACCACGTCTTACTCACAGAGACAGCACTGAGACAACATCTATTTAAGACGAATAAAAATAGTGTCGCCCAAAAGCCGCTCAGCGATTTTCATACAGTCTCGATTGCACAAGACACCGTCAAGTATCATCAAAAATGGCTTGGTAACGCCAACAAAATTTCTCATGACTTTCTTCAATATCTATTTCTTGAAATGCGAAAAGTAAAAGAGGTTAACTGGCCGTTATTAAGCCAAATCTCGCAATCTCCAGGCAAATATCAATTCTTGCCAATGACCAAAGCGCAAATCACAGCACTCAGTAATTTGCCAGCAATCGTGCTAAGCAACGGCATACATCCAGCATTAACATTAACCTTGGCGTGTAATGTCAAAAATGCACGACATTTTGCAGCAGTATTTCGTCAGCCACTGTGGCGCTGGTTAGCGCCCAGCTTTGTGTTAACCGTGAATAGAAAAACAAAAATCGACATTCTATTAAACAGGTTAAAAGACCATTTTGCTCAATTGGGTGAAACAATAACGCTTCAAAAACAACCTGTTGGTCAAAGCGAACTGACCATCACTCTGACGCCCAAATTGAGTGAAACCAAACTAAACCCTCATAAGCAGCACGCTAAGTTAGTGGATCTGCAATTTGTCGTTCAACAAACACAGCTATATCTCTCACACTTTCAACAGAACAACTAGGTGTATTATGTCAAAGATATTAATCCCGAAAATAAAATCTCCCTTGTTTATCAATATGATAAATGCACTAGACAAACATCATTCGGATGCATGTATCAGTGTGTTTATCGACAGCGATAACAGCCGTATGCTCCTTATTGGTGGTGCCCCTGGTCAATATGGACAAATTGAAATACCTCTCGAAAAAGGCCATGGTTTGAAGAATGCTGAATTCTCAATCCCTTTCGATTTTTTCATGTGCATGAAAGAGCAACAGCAAGAGTTTAATACCCTAGCCAATCAGTATATTTTTGAGCTCAGGTACAAAAATGGCAAATACATCAATATCGAGTATTGTTTATTACTCAGAGACGACAAAAAGATTGATGATTCAATACATTTCCCAATGTCCCGTTTTGAATTAGACGCTGCTCATGAAAATCATATTCAATATCAGGTGGCCAATACTCAACGTGCTTATCATGAGCTGAACAGACGCTCGATTGTTGACATTATCAATTCAACCAATTCAATCATACCTTTTGATTTTGTTGAATTTAGAAAAAATGAAAAAGAGATCCGCTTCCAGAAAAATGGTGAAGTCACGACCAAACGATTACAAGACAATATCGACTTACCTCATACCCTCCCCTTGACTGAAGCCGCAAGCCAAACGCTTAAAACGCTGTACATGAACTCTGAAACAGGCAGCATAGCGTTTAGCTTAGAAGGAGAACTACTCACGTTTAAAACTGACCAGCACACGCAAAGTATCTCTCTGGAAGGCATAGAGCAATTTCATCGAAAAATAACTCAGGAAAGCACGTTACTCCTTGAATTTGCATCTAATTTATACGATTTCAAACAGTTAAATAACATGATCTTAAAAGAAACCAGCGTTAGATCGCTCAATACTGCGATGCTACTGTTTGACAGCAACAGGTTATTCTCATGCATGTTGCCCGGACGTCGGGAGTTCATTCGCGAAGTCAGCGTTAAACACCTTCATAATCACAACGCATTATTATTTTCCTATTCGCCTCGCACTCTCAAAGACATGAAATTAAAAATTTTTGCTAAAGGAGGCGAGATCCGCATTACGTTAACTCAAAATCAAAATGGTGAACTGAAACTCAATTTCTTTGATAAACCAGAAGATATGTCACCGTTTGATAGCCTTAACTTAGTATCAGAACAATCACAGTTAGCTGCATATCAAAAATTGAAAAACGAGTACCTGAACACTTACGATGACCGCTACATTTTGCCGCCATCGCGCCAAGGAGAACTCGATTTGTTTGCCGAACAACCAAGCGATGTGCCAGACGAAATTGATACTCCAGTTAATGACATAGAGTCGCATGCGCAATACACCGACACGACAGAAAACCAAACAGAAGATAAACTCAAGAACGCTCGTGTTTATTTGCCAACGACTCATCCTGATTTAGCACCTAAACCGAACAATAAGCATTCCGAAAACATCACAGAAAACAGTGGCGATTTAGCCAATATCGATGAATATGGGTTTGCCGATGATTAAGTCAGCCCCCAAACTTAAACTGAATACGGTTATGTGTGGTTGTGAGGTAAATGACGGCAACAAACTTCCGCTAAATTGCACAACAATTTTCATTGGTAAATGGTCAATTTAAAAAGCGCAGCAATTTAAAACAAAATACTGGACAAATAAACAGTATTAGTTATATTGATAGGTGTGTTTTTAACCAATAGTTGGCAAACTGCAACTATTGGAAGGGACATTTCAGGTTGAGTTGCGCGATGTAAAAGTGCGGTTAACCTAATAAATAAGCAGTTGGGAGAGAGCGGCTGCAACCACCCTCCCCCGTATCGGCTGCACTAGCTATTAACACAGACCCAGCCGATGGCGAAATTCTAACGAATTCCATCGGATAGGGACAGTGCTATTTGATGGAGGCCACCTATGGCTCATATTCGTGTGCGCCCCAATGGGCGTATTCAGTTCGACATGCATCTTTATGGCTGCCGTTTTCGTGAAGGCACAAAAATGCTGGCCACACCTAAAAACCTTGCTACTGCCAAAACTACGCTCAAAAAAATGAACGCTGAGATAGACTTAGGCTGCTTTCAATACCGTGACTATTTTCCCAAAAGTAAAAAAGTCACTCAATTTGAGCAGTTGCAGCGTGAAAAACATCCTGATCGTGAATATCCATTTTTCAATGATTTTGCTTATCAGTGGTTTGAACGCAAAAAGGCGACGTGGAAAAATAGCTATAGAAACACCATGCAAAACGTTTTAGATAAGTATCTGATCCCACAATTTGGCAATACATTGATGAATGAGATCACCCTATCGCAGGTTGATTTTTATCGCCAGCAGTTAATGCAAATGGTGAAAGCAGATAATACCCGTCAATTATCTAATCGGCGCATTAATAACTTACTGTGGCCCATCGTCTCCATGGTAAGCCTCGCGGCAGAAGAATATAAATTTGAATACCCATTGAGGCGCTATCGCTCACTTAAAGAAGAAAAGGCTGAGTCTCATCCGATGACGATAAAGGAGGTTAAACTTTTCCTATCCCACGTCCCTCCCGAATGGAAAGATTACTTCATCATTCGGTTTTGGACCGGCATGCGCAGCTGTGAAATACATGGATTAGAGTGGCAACATGTTGATTTTAATCACCGCTTAATTCGCATACGGCAAAACTGGGTGAATGGTGAAGTATGTGATGTGAAAACACCAAAATCTAGGCGTGATCTTAAGATGTGTGACACGGTATACGATGCCTTTAAACGCATTAAAAATTTGGCATTGTCAGAGTCAGGCTTTGTGTTTACTGGCAAATCAGATGCGCCACTGGATACCCATTTTGTTAGCAAAAAATTATGGTACCCGACACTCATTAAAGCGGGACTGAAACGTCGACGAGCTTATGAAACTCGTCACACCGCGGCAGTGCTGCATATCGCAGCCCTAGAAAATCCACTGTATATATCTCAAATGCTTGGCCACAGTGATACTCGGTTATTATTTGATGTCTATGCACCTTATGTTGCAAACGCATCTCGAAGCGATGGCAACGCATTTGATAAACTCATGCGCAACGAAAACATGCTGTAAAACCCCGTAAGTTATACTCAACTTGAGTTGGCTGATATCATGTTGTTTAAATCTGGTAACGTTATCACTGACTATGACAGAGCAAGAAACAGAAATTGAAACTCAAGCGGTCACCTATGCGAAAGCAAATAGTACTCGGATAGCTCGAGAACTGACCGATTTGGACAAGTTTCCAGCTGATCAACAACCTGTGTCTATTTTTATGTGCGGCTCTCCTGGCGCTGGAAAAACCGAAGCTTCAAAAGCGTTTCTTGAAATGTTTGATGAAACGGGAATTATTAGGCTTGACCCTGATGAGCTAAGAGTCTTCTTCCAAGAGTACACTGGTGAAAATTCATTCCTCTTTCAGAAAGCTGTCAGCCTTATTGTTGAACCAACCCTAGACAGAATTTTTAACAACAACCAAAGTTTCATCTTAGATGGTACTTTTTCAAACTTTGATATCGCTTGTAAAAATATCGAGCGCTCACTAAAGCGAAATCGAGCCGTGCTCATCATCTTTGTTTATCAAGAACCTACACTAGCCTGGGAGTTTGTCCAAGCAAGAGAAAAGCTTGAAGGCAGACGCATTTTACCTACTACATTTATCGATCAATTCTTAAATTCGCAAGAGGTAGTCCGGCAAGTCAAAGCCAAATATGGCGCGGCAATCAAGATAGATTTACTGATAAAGAACAATGATGGTAGCACTCGTATTTACCATGATAACATTACGGATGTTCAGCATCATATAAAGAAAAAATACTCTCGCACAGAATTAATAAGACTGCTAAACTTGCCACCTGAGCCTATTTTTTAGGCTGTTTTATGTGAGAAATCTATGTCGACCAATACAGCTAAAATTAACGTTACTACATCCAAGCTTTCAGCCTTTGTTATGAACGCAAGTTCAGCAGAGAAAAAACGTGTGTATACTCAAGTTATCAAGAAAGCGACTGAGTCACAGAATAAAATGATTATTGAAGCCAAATCCATGGCAGTGTAATTCATTGGTTTTGTGAATAAAGCCCCGTTAGTTATATATAGCTGTTTGGACTGTGTATAATGTGTATCTAGGCCACTTTATGTGGCCTTTTTTATGGTCAAAACACGAATGAATATATAGTGTATTCTATGTGCTGTGTATTATCAGACCAAGCCTTCATCCTGCTAAACCGCCGCGCAGCGGCTATTACAAAACAACAAGCGTTACCAGATTAGAATATACATACTGAATGTACACACTGTGTACATTCTCGGCGCAATAAAAAACCCAGCATTAACTGGGCTAGCACTCACTCACTCGCAGTTATACACAGTTTTCACTATATACTCCCGATAGGGGCTTTTCCTATTTCCTCTGCATCATCACCAACACTCTTCAAGATTCATTCCCCCTCTCGTGCTGCAGGGTGCGTATGATGATAAACCTCCTTTAGCTTACCAATCGTCACCTGGGTATAGACTTGTGTTGTCGAAATATCTGCATGGCCTAGCTGCTCTTGGATATAGCGAATGTCGGCACCATTTTCTGACATTACGGTAGCGGTGGTATGTCGATACAAATTACATGCACCAGGTTTATCAAATTAAATTAGATCCTAAAAGTACTCTGACATCAATTACGCGGTGGTTTTTAGACCGCTTGCACTATCCACTCGACCGTTTTCCTAAGGCCTGAATCAAAGGATTCGAGTGGTTGCCAACCTAATTCACGTTGAATTTTACTCGCGTCAATGGCGTAGCGCACATCATGGCCTGGACGATCAGCAACATGTTGTATTAAATCACGAAACCCCATGCCACTCATTGTCAGAGACTGCGGATGAGTGGGCACTAACTCTTCTAAGAGATCGCAAATTCGCTGCACCACAGCAAGATTAGTGTATTCATTTGAGCCTCCAATATTATAGGTTTCCCCTAGTTGCCCTTCAGTGGCGACTAAAAATAACGCCTTAACATGATCATCCACATACAACCAATCCCGCACCTGCTGGCCATTGCCGTAAACGGGCAGTGGTTTTCCCAATAACGCATTATTCACCATTAAAGGGATCAGCTTTTCAGGGTATTGAAAAGGGCCATAGTTATTAGAGCAGTTAGTAATAACTATCGGTAAACCATAGGTACGATGCCAGGCGCGAACAAGATGGTCCGCCGATGCCTTGCTGGCAGAATAAGGAGAACTAGGATCATAGGCGCTGGTTTCACTAAATAGCCCCGCCTTTCCAAGGGAGCCATAAACCTCGTCGGTGGAAATATGGTGCAATCGAAAACGGCGCTGTTGTGCTTGCCCTAAAGTTTGATAATAACTACGGCATGCCTCGAGCAGTGTGTAAGTTCCCACGATATTGGTTTGAATAAACTCCGCGGGCCCATCTATTGAACGGTCCACATGGCTTTCGGCCGCTAAATGCATCACAAGATCGGGTTGGAATTGCTGCAACACCTGGTCTAACCTTGCCCTATCGCAAATATCTGCCTGCACAAAATGATAGCGCTCACTATCGGCAATAGCCGCTAAAGCCTCTGGATGACTGGCATAGGTTAACTTATCGACATTGATCACGATGCACATCGTTTGCTCAATCAGCATTCGCACTAATGCCGATCCAATAAACCCTGCACCACCGGTAATGAGTATTCGCATATCGCCTATCCCAAAGTAAAAGGTTAGAAAAATAAAAAGCCCGAAAGTATACAACTTTACCTGTAGAGCAACGTGACCTTTTTAAGTACGGGGTGCAAGAAGAATGCTACCTGTGCAAGGCGGAGCGAACACAGAGGCGCATGCGTGCCATTGATTGACGATAAACATCACGCTTAGCTTACCGTAAGGAGTGAACGATTCAGGCATTGTTCGGTAACGGGTTAAGCATCAATAGCGCTTCATCTAATGATGATGTGCCCCCTAATAGACTCACACATTGCTATAGGTTTTTTCAAATAAAATTCAGCATCTTAAGCATAAATCACTTTAGCGCTGAGACATTTACTTTGCTAAAAATGGCCATTTGAGACACTTCCCTGCCCTCATTATTGTGCTGTCGCAGGGTTGTTGAGCGACTGTTGTCTTATCAAATACTGGTTGATAACGGTGTACACGCTCAGATCTGCTCTGACAATTACTCGTTTTTTCTGACGACTCCGTCAGATTAGATTTGAGCTAAATTGAGGCTGTTCATAATTCTGTGTCAGGTTAATTTCACAGATCGATATGGTTTTCTAAGCGCCCCTCAAAATGGATTGAGAGCTGTGATAGCGTAAAATTCCAATTTTGGATGAGATGGGGTGAGTCCAGCGCTCAGAGGCCTTCAATATACCCGCGTAAAGCAGCTTGAGTAAACTGTTCTCGTTAGCAAAACCGCCCTTCGTTTTGGTTAGCTTCCTGGATTGTCGATGTACCGCTTCAACTGCATTGGTGGTGTAGATAGTAGTACGGACATAGTCTGGGTATTTGAAATACACCGATAGCAGCGCCCACTTGTTACGCCATGATTTAATCACCACAGGGTATTTATCGCCCCATTTTGTCTCCAGCTCATCCAGTGCCATTTCAGCCGCATTCAAGGTGGCAGCCTTATAAACTAGCGCTGCCGAAGACGTTTGCTCTTCCAAGATGAATTTGACACGACCATTATCCAGTAAACAGATAGCCAAATAAGTAGCGTATTTTATAATCGATACATTTGCCTTTTATGTGTATTAAAAATTAGATACAAGAATCCTTATAATGTATGTAAAATTAGATACTATTGTCGTTTCATTGTATTTAATTAGAGATACAAAATTATGAAAAAATCCGGTGTCTATGCCGTTGCACTCAAGCAAGTCAAAGCAAAAATCAGCGCTTTACTCGGTTTATCTGTGCCTAAACCGCCGAAAAATGGTTGGGTGCGCAGTATCCGTGAGGCCTTGGGGATGTCGGGCGCGCAATTAGGTGAACGTCTTAATCTCTCTCGTAATCAAGTCTCCATATTGGAGCGTAAAGAAGCCGATGAAACCATCACACTCAAACAACTTAAACAACTGGCGAGCGGGCTCGATGCCGAACTGGTTTATGCGATTATTCCGCGTCAGTCGATTGATGACATGATAGAAGCGCGCGCTATGGAGTTGGCCAAGCAGCGTTTGGCCATGAGCCACCAATCGATGTTTTTAGAAGCACAGCAGTTAACCTCAGAGCAACAACAGCAAGCGCTGGTTCAATTAGCCAATGAGATTAAAACTGGCAGCACCCGAGATTTGTGGAAAGTCAGTTTGCAGGAGAAATACCAATGAGTCTCTTTGTTGAACCAGAGGGCGCAACCCAACTAAATGCTGATGATGTTGCCGGGCTGAAATTTGATCACATCACGACTCGCGAAGAGCTTAATGAGCTTGAAAATGCCAACATACTACAAGGGTTGAGTTGGTTAGCCACGACGCCTAAAACCAGCATGGATGACATTCTTTCTATGGCGTTTGTGGAAGAGTTGCATCAACGTTTGCTTGGTGATGTGTGGGAATGGGCCGGCAGCTACCGTCACCGAGAGTTGAACATTGGTGTCGATCCGCTGAATATCCGGCCAGATTTACACAACTTACTGGAAGACATCAAATGCTGGATTGAGTTTGAACACTATGACAGCCTAGAACTCTCGGCTCGGATACAGCACAGGTTAGTTAAAATTCACCCTTTTCCTAACGGCAACGAACGTCACTCGCGCGTGATGACGGACTGCATACGAATGGTACTACTCAAACAAAAGCCTTTAGTTTGGTCCAATACAGATTTGGATAAACAAAGCCAAGAGCGGGGTGAGTACATTGCGAGCTTACGCCAAGCTGATGCCGGCGATTATGCGCCTTTAATTCAATATCTTCAGGCGAAAGGGAATGTGACTTAAACCAAGCGTTAAGAGCTAAATATACAATTACAGTGTGGAGACTTTATTCTACTCACACATATGGACGCTTACATCCCCGCAATAAAAGTACGGGGTTTTACGCTTAATGAGATAGAGACGTTACTAAAAAATGCGGGGATTGAGCAGCCAAGTGTGCTATCTGGACGTAGAGCATTCGCAGTAGAGCTTCACCGCCTCGGCTACGATGTTGCTCACATACTTCATATGCTTGGCAATCGCACTTTGGAGACAACACAAAAATTACTAACTACAGACCCCGTATCAATGTGGGCAATTGCCGCTAATGCATTTTGATTGGTGGTACTAAAAAATAGTACCAAATTCGCTTGAAATGATACTAAAAAGTAGTACTATCGATTTAACGGATTATGAGACTTTATGAACAAAAAACATTTAAGAACGTTGACGGCTATCTTTGCTAGGCCTGTCAGCGGAGCTATCAAGTGGTCTGATATTGAAGCGCTGTTTATTGCTCTAGGGGCTGACATTGAAGAGCGTGAGGGGTCTCGAATTGGTGTGGTGCTGTTTGGTGAAGTTCAGGTATATCACCGCCCACATCCTCAGAAAGAAACTGACAAAGACGCAGTGATAAGCATCAAAAAATGGTTAGAAAGGAACGGGGTGAAAGCATGAAAAATCTTATGATGATCAACGGGGTAAAAGCCTTTATTGATTATGATCCAGACGCTGAAACATTCCGTGGTGAGTTCGTAGGCTTAAACGGCGGCGCGGATTTCTATGGTGAAAGCGTCGCTCAATTGGAAGCCGAGGGCGCGAAGTCATTAAGCGTTTTTTTAGAGATGTGTCAGGAGCGTGGCATTGAGCCTTACAAAAACTTCTCTGGCAAATTCAACGTTCGGATCTCGCCAGAGGTTCACGCTCGACTTAATGAAATTGCGCTATCGCAAAGCATTAGTTTGAATGCAGCGGTAGAAAATGCAGTCAATGACTACATTGCACATTCAGCGTAGGACGGAAAATTGTTCCTCGTTTTGCGGGGATGCAAGTGTTGGCATATAGCTAATGTTAAACGGGGTTCACCATGTCAATTAAAGCATGGGCTTGGCAATCTAATTCCTGACTTGCATCTGCACCCAGGCAGTCGTCGCTTTGCGGCGTTCTAGATCTTAGCTTCTAAATCGCCTCTACCGCCATTTTCAGCACGACACTATCCTTTGGCATTATTGCTATACGAAACCCGACTCCGCTAAAAACTCGATTAATCAACTCAACACCGTTTTTACCTTTATCACTTTCGATATCAGACAATGCTTTACGGCTAACGCCAACCATTTTGGCATATTGGTCCTGGCTCAGTGATAACAACTCAACTCTCAGCCATTTAAGTACTTGACCTTGAGTCTTTTTCCCCGAAAAGAGATCCAATGTAGCGGCTAATAATAAATCTTCCCTATCTTTAAGGGTCAAAGGCTTTCGATTAACCGAAATTTTTTTTCGACCACCTCTGCCTTTTGTTTCAATCGAATCCGTTGCAACATTAGATGAAACCGTCATAATAGCCCCCATTGCTGCATTCTCGCTTCTAACGTGGCAAAACCAATTCCCGAATGCGCAAGAATCGATTCTGGCACACCCCGCTGACGTAAACGTTGCTCAAGACCAAGCAAACGAGCAGCGGTTTCATTCAAAGCGCTCATTAACTCATTAGGCGACAGTAAATCAGATAAATGTTCTGCAATTGCAGGAAAGTTATACACGCCACCTAACTCCATTCCCTCACCCCAGGTAAAGGTACGAGTGATCATCTCATAATCTGCTTTCATTGGCGCAAAATCATAAATGGGTGCCAGCTGGACGCGGTTTCCATACTTGATAAAAGAGGTATTTCGGCCATGATTATCTGAATTTCCAAAGGCAATATTTAATAAATCTCTACGTACCCATTCAATCACAAACGCCTCAATGCCACTCTTGCCTTCAAGCTCAGCCTCAACGTCGAGTAGCGTCCTGGTATTACCATAATTTTCTTTTTTATTAAACGCGGCCAAAAGCCGTCTAATCACATCGGCATGTAGCAAAGGCTTTGCTGTCGGCTCACCTAAAATGGCATAAACCGACTCCATGCCATAACTCACCATTGCTCCCGCCTCAACACCGTAATCAAAGCGTGGCAACCATAAAGAAGGGCCTCGTTCAGCTTCAATAAGCTTCATCGACTCAACGGAAATAGTCTCAAAGCCCAATTGTGTAAGCTCATGATAAAAATGATACTCTGCTCGCAAAATATCGCCATCCAGAGTGGTTTTACCCCTTGGAAACTTAACTAAATAAGGCTGATCGAGATTACGCGGATCATCTTGAAAGGTATCAATCCAAACATCTTGCTGCGCATTTAATCGCACTAATAACTTAGGTGCGGCCCCGCCTGCGCCGGAAGCGCCACCTGCTGCTGCACCGCGAGACTGGGCATACTCAATAAAATCAATCTGCAACTCACTGACATCAGCGATACTAAAGGTAACAGGTAATGATCTTTTAGCCTTTTCAGGCACCGATTCTTTTATACGTAAGTTGCCAATTGGCGCGATAGTTCCATATTTCAACAATTGGAAATCACGTTCCAAATTAGGCAAATCCTGCAACCCAAGCCGCTTAACCCAATAATCCCGGCTGGAACCTGCTGGCATAATATCTTCTAAAAAACGATGCCAGTGAGGGCTTCGCAACGGGATATTATCAACGGGTAACGATACACTCACTGCAGTTTGCGCAAATTGATGGAAGTAAGACGTGACATGTTCAATCTCATAATTTAATACACATGGCCCGCCAGTGCCCTTATCTGGCGCATAAAACTCCACCAAAGCAACATCACGCCATTCTCCGGCAATGTTCATCTGCACCGTTAAAATTTGCATTACCTAACCCCTAAAAGCAGACGACAATTAATGAACACTATAGCACTCAAAAATAGATAAAACAGCTAATTAATGCAACCTACAGTACTCAGTAATTAAGAAAAATACTAATTAATGACACCTAAAAAACGCAAAAACAGTCAGAGAAAATAAGATGGGAGGAAAAGCAAAGACGTTGACGGTTGACTGAACGCTCGCAAGCTCACCGTCCGGGCGGAGCCCGTTCAGTAACCTGCAGCGGTAAAACGGCGTTCCTAGATGTATGGACTCCCTCCCACTAAGAGGATACGGTCTTAATCGATTCAAAGATTAGCCAAAGGAGTCCATACATCTCGAGCAACGCTCCAGCTTCTGTTATATGCCAGTAATCAAAAAATCGATAGCCGCTACGATCTCATCCCTGAAACTACTCAACTCATTGACAGGCTCACGTAAAATCTTCGTTGGTACACTTGCCATTTGGTGAGTTAACATCACGAAGTCACCCTCATCGATATGGATCACAGGGCATAAATGCCTAGGGGCTTTTTTCTCCAATAGTTCGACAGGTGTTAGCGGAATAACTAACCGAGTATTCAAAATATTAAGCAATTCACTTTGAACATCAACAAAGTAAGGATATGCAATTGCAGTGCTCTTATCGTGGTTTTGGTATAAGGCAAACTGTGACATTAGAATACTCGGTAAGAATCAGAAAATAAGCCTTGTTTTTCAACCAATTCATTGCAAGCGTTAATCGCTTGGGCATTTTGTTCTAACCATTCGGCTTTTAGACGATGCTTTACTTCTTTCTCAAGAGCCTTTTCCATTGTCGCTGAAAGATTTATGTTCAGGCGTTTAGCTTCCGCTAATAACTCACTGTTTAAGCTTAAATTTGTAGCTTTTTTGTGTACTTGATTGCTATATTTGTTTCTCATAACAATAACCCATGCGCGTTGTTTGTGCGCATAAATTATAAGTATGGATAGGATATATAACAAGCCATCAAAGATGGCGCTGAGTGTATCTATAACCTGCAGCAGTAAAACAGCATTCGTAGAATGCTTAAGCGCATCGCTACTAGAGTCTAAACCCTAGAGCCACGTAGTGGCGTTCTAGCAGTTGCGTCGCAACGCCAAAGCGTCTCCCAGCCGAAGGCCGTCCTTTTTGCTGCGCCTTATATGCTATATACTCTCCCTGTATTCATTAAATCGTGCAATGGGCCTATGCAACAACTAAATGAAAGCATTATTTGATGCTCAGTTTGGTGCACTCAGTGCCGTCATTGCAGGGGCTCGTGGTTGGACGGACATTCGTGAATACGTTCTGGGTCACCATGAATAGTTTCGCCGTCAACAGTTAGATGTAATATTTGGCGAGGATGCCTGCCAAATTTACCGGGAGAATGCGGCATAAAATGTCGCTAATTTGCATCATATGTCACTGAACATGCTACGAGCTACAACTCAAGCCCATACCGATTACCGATATACTTTTCAATGACCTGCTTCATTGCAATTAACATCTTACTATTGAAGTCCCTACCTCCTGCAAATCAAGATATTCACTATATCGATTTGATTCTCGCACAAACGCTGTGAAGTTCCGCCCTGAAAAACCAAGTTATCGAGTACCCTAGCTTCATCCAGTGCATACAAGATGTCGTAATGAAGAAGTTCTTTCTCAATGACAGGGCGTATATCCTTTGCGCCTCCTTGTTCCACAGCTTTAAGTTACTTTTATCCTACGAGTTTAGAAAATCAAAGCAAATAAACCAACTACTTTTTTATAGCACCTAAAGGTGTTGTACTGAACTCTTCATGGCTACTAGAAAAAGGGTATAGTTTACAATTACAAGATCGATACAAAAAAGTCAGTGGTTCAAATCAGTTGGCAGAGGCGCTTTGATACGTAATAAGGATCTGTTGATTATTAATTGAAATAAGTTGAGCTACGCTGCCGTAAGCTCACCATTAAACGTTAAACGCTGATTGTTTCATGGTTTGCTCGGCTCGGCTGACCCCTAGCCGCTTAGCAACGGTTTGCCATTGCTTAACCGCCATTAATACTTCATCGTAAATTTGCGTGGCTTGGGTTTGCGAAAGTCGGAAGAAGTCTTTTACGTCAAAGGCTAATTGGTAGTCTAGAGCGTTGTCTGTATCGGTAATATTCAGATGCAGGCCATGCTTACCCACTATCGGGTTTAAATCATAAGCGGGTGATAACATCCAACCATTCTTTGTTAATAAAAACCCATGGTTACGCAGGTGATCATCCGTGTTGGACACCGCAATATTAAACACGATACGTCGCCATAACTGTGCTAAATCAGCTTCGGTTTGCGCACCACAATTGGAAATAAATTCAGCAATCTCTAAGTAGCTGGCACCTTGAAATTGTTCACCATCATAGTATTGAAGCTGTGTCATGGCCGATGAAAAATGCAGTCGCTTTTCGCCATCGCGGTCAAACCGTTTTGTTAAAAAGGTATGGTGCTGTGACGAAAACTGCTTGATCTCACTTGGAAACATGTCAACACCTGCCGCCAAAGCCAATTCATAACAGACCATCTCCCATGCGCCCACGTCATGGGTATCATTTAGATTGGGAAACTTTGCAATCCACAAGTGGCCTTGTTCATCTGTGACACAAGCCTTGGGCCTTGCACCACCTAATGATGAGCCTGGAGAAATCAGCATTTTCAACCAGCGATAATACTCGTCACTGTCGATGTCATCGTCTTTTTCAATCTGCATGGCTGCGTGCTCTAGCTCTCGCAAAGAAGCCATTGGCGGCGCAGCAAATTCAGAATTGTCGTCCAAAAAAGCATTCGAGCCTGCTCGCTTAAATCGAATACCACCCATCCGGTAAGAGTCGTGCACGTCCAACAGGTAATCCAATTCGTTTAATCGACTTGTTGCTCGAATGCCTTTGCGCGCATCAATCGCCGCACGCCGTTGCATTAAAATACGTCCCCATCTATCAGGCGATGAATCAAGAAATGCGCGAAAGTTTTTATCGGCTTCATCGTTGTAGAGTTCACCGGAGTGAAGCGTCAAGATTGGATCAATTTGCAAGCGACAGGTTGAGGTTAAAAATGCTTTATCGTAGGCAAAACTAAACACGCCACCTCGGCTTGAATCGCTATAAGTAAGCCGCCCTATTAGCAGTGGCGCTTCGATTGGCTGCCAGTCGGCATAGACTTCGACGATTTCACGGCTCATCTTGAACCTTCCAGCAATTTTATGTTTTGCAGCTTGATACCCACTTCATCATGAGCGGCCATTTCCGCAAAGTTGCTTTCCATGCCAAGTACGGCCATTACTTTTAAGTAAGTGCCTATGGCAACGCCCGGATCACCTGCGAAGACTTTGTTCACGGTTTTATGATCAAAACCAGTACGTTCACACAGCAGCTTTTTTGTAAAACCACGTCGTTTCATCGCCAACAACAAGTCCTCACCAAAATGAGTCAGGATTTTGCGTTGCTTTGGAAACAGTACATTGTGTAAATCACGCTTAGCCACACCACCAACCAAAGGGACTATATTCCCACTATTCAGCCATTAATGGGAATATAGTCCAACTTTGAAATCAAAGCAACTCTAACATGTGAAAGGCAGGACTATATTCCCACTTTACTGAATATTATAGGATTTATATCCCACTTTTAGGTTTAGATTGCGCGTTGGCCAAAGCGATGATGTGAATCCCTGAATGTCAAAGGCAACCAAATCACACTTTTGTGTGATCTGATCCAGTAGTTCTGTACACCGCGCTAAGTGAGTAAAATCACATAACGAGGTGCCTATGACAACTAAAAAGAACCGTAAGACTTATACCGCAGAATTTAAAACCGAAGCCCAGAAACTGACCGAGCGTGTTGGCGTGGCCGAAGCAGCACCGCAGTTGAAGCTATACGAAACCCAGATTTACAACTGGCGTAATGCATCAGAGAAAAAATCCACTACCAGCCAGCGTGAAGCTGAACTAGCGGCCGAAGTAGCTAAGTTACGTCGCCAACTGGCTGATCAGGCTGAGGATTTAGCCATCTTAAAAAAGGCCGCAACCTACTTCGCGAAAAATCAAAAGTAGCTGCATTTGAATTTATGCTGGAGCACCAACACAGGTTCCGCCTGCTGCGCATGGCCGCTGTGTTTGGTGTATCGCGAAGTGGGTATTATCAGTGGCGTCGTACCGGTGAAGAACCTGGCGAGAAAGCCCTACGGCGGGCCGCGCTGGACGAGAAAATCAATAAGGCTTTTACGCAAGGTAAGCAACGTGACGGTGCGCGCCATATTCAGGTTGCGTTGGCTGAAAATGGCGACCATGCAGACCTGAAAACGATATTGAACAGCATGAAAAGACAAGGGTTAAAAGCCAAAGCAGCTCGTAAGTTCAAGGTGACCACAGATAGCAACCATCAGTTGCCAGTGGCCCCAAATTTGCTGCACTACAGCAAGATCGGTGTTTTTCAAGGTAGTTACCCCTCAAACTGAAGCAGTGTTACCAACTACAATACACCTCCCGCTTGGCCCGCACCTAAAGGAGCGGGATTGCGCGGGCGTTTTGTTCAACGATTTTCTCGCGTATACCATAGTCGCAGCATGTAGATAATCGAATCAAGGATCTCATAACGAACATCGTACTCCCCAACCAAAATCCTCCTAACCTCACAGGGCTCAAACTGGAACAGTTGCTCTCCAATTCGTGGGTTGGTGAGCAAAACCGCCACCATCTAATCAAAATGATTGCATCATTTTGATTAGCCATATACTATAAAGCGCACTAAAGCAAAATGAGAAGTCCTATGTCAAGACTTGGTGATTTTCATCTCTATCCTCATGCTCAACGTAACCGCTTGGAGTTTATAGACTTCTGCCTCTACTACTTTGGCGAGGTGAGCAAAACCGATCTGCTACGCCAGTTTGCGGTCGGATCTGCCTCCTGTACCCGGGATTTGGCGCTATACCGTGAACTGGCTCCGGAAAACCTAGAGTTCAAACACCAAACCAAGCGCTATCACATAACGCAAAAATTTGTACCGCTGTTTAACCATGAGCCGGAAACCCTGCTCAGCCGCCTGAGCCAGGGTATGGGTGAAGGCGTAAAACAGATCTCGCCACCCGGCGAACACTGTGTAGATGCCATCCGCCTCATCCATCCAGACAGCAACACCATAGCCACCCTGATGCGCGCCATCACGCAGCGGCGGGCCATCAGCGTGCGCTATCACTCCTTAAGTTCCGGTGAGACAGAGCGTGAGCTGGTCCCCCATGTCTTGGTTAACAACGGCCACCGTTGGCATGTCCGCGCCTACGACCGGCGGCATGGTGAGTTTCGCGACTTCGTCACCACCCGCCTGCTGCAAGTGCACGAATTGGCGCAAGCCCCAAACACAGAACAGCGCGAGGCAGATCTCGCCTGGCAGCGACAGATGACGCTGACACTCGTCCCCCACCCCGCGCTTGTCCACCCAGAAGCCATAGCCTTGGACTATGGCATGACCGATGGACAATTAACGCTGACAGTGCGCGAGGCGCTGGTGGGTTACTTGTTGCAACAGTGGCGAGTCGACTGCTCACCAGATGCCCGGCTCGATCCCCGTTCCCATCCGCTCAGACTGGCCAACCATGACGTAGTCGCCACACTGACCAACTGCCGCCTGCTGCCTGGAGTTGCCCCATGAATCAGGATCTGAGCTTTGAGTTTCTGGAGCAGTTCAAGGAGCAAAGCTTGGCGCTGCGTCTGTTGCGCTCCCCTCACTTTGCCCTGCTCGCCAGCTTTCTGCATCGGGCCTTTCTGGCTAAAAACCGCCGTGCCATCCCCTATCAGGAACTGATCGACGCACTGGAACATCATCTGCAGGACATTGCCGACAGCCATGGTCCCGAGCTGTTTCCCAAGAGTGCCCGCGCCTATGTCGACGACTGGATCAACAGCCGGGGCGGCTATCTGCGCAAATACCTGCCACTGCAGAGCGATGAACCCGAGTGCGACCTGTTGCCCGAGATCGAAAAAGCCCTGCGCTGGATCGAGGAGATGCAGGGGCGCCGGTTTGTCGGCACCGAGTCACGGCTCAAACTGTTGCTCGATCTGATCGGAGAGCTGGTCCACGGCACCACTGAAGACAGTGCATCCAAGCTCGCCACCCTGAGCGCTCGCAAGGCCGAGATTGAGCAGGCCATCTGTGCCGTCGAGCAGGGACAGGATACGGGGATGTCAGCGACCCAGATCCGCGAACGGCTGTTTTTTCTGGGCGATCTCTCGCGCCAACTGCTGGGGGATTTTCGCCAAGTGGAAGCCAACTTCCGCAGTCTGGACAAGGAGACACGCAAGACCATCACCCAGAGTGGCCTGCATAAGGGACTGGTACTGGATCAGGTGTTTGGCGATCAGGATGTCATCGACAACTCGGACGAAGGACTGTCCTTCAGCGCCTTCTTCGAGCTACTGATGACGCCACAGATGCGCAGTGCCATGCGCCAGAACCTGCAGTCACTGCTAGAACATGAAGAGGCGAGAAATCTGGTGCAACAGGACACCCTGCTCAGCCATCTCTACAGTTACCTGCTGGATGCGGGAACCAAGGTGAACATCACCCGCCAGCAGATCACCGACCAGTTGCGCCGTTACATCCAAGAGCAATCCCAGGACAATAAACGCATTTTGGAACTGATCCGCGACTTCGAGGCACAGGCGCATCGCTTGGAAGGGCTTGATAGCCGCAGCTATCCGGATTTTGCCTCTGTGTCAGAGCAACAGGCCACGCTCTCTGTACTGCTGAGTCGCGGTCTCTACCATCCGCCGCAGAGCGAACAGTTCAATAACTCGGTAGCCGAAGCCGTGCCACAGGCAGAAGTGGATCTGCGTACCCTGTTCGAGGTGAGCCATATCGACGAACAGCAGTTGCAACGCCACATCCAACGTTGTCTGAGTGACTATCAAGGTCAGGTGAGCCTGGCCCAGGTCATCGAACACTACCCGATACGCCATGGCTTGGATGAGGTGCTCACCTATATCAAGCTGGCCTGCGAGCAAACGCTGCCTGCTCACATCGACACCACCCGGGAACAACAGATCCGCTGGCAGGCCGAGCCTGAACTCTGGCGGATATTGCGCATTCCAGCCATCACCTTTGTCAGGGAGCTGTAACCATGTCGACCATCCATGAAACAAGCGCACTGGGGGCGGATGCCCAACGGGACAAGTCTGCCGTGCTCATCCGGCTGCTCAAGGGCCCTCTCTATCTGCATCGGCAACGGGATCTCTGGCAGGTATTACTGCGCGAACAACACAGCATCCGCGACTACTTCCAGCAGATTGGCCTCTCCTTGCTGATCGACGAGGCCGAAGGGTACGCCTTCTTGAAGCAGCCCGAGAGCGCGGAAGAAGAGTCCGGTCAGGAGTTACCACGCCTGATCAGCCGCCGTAACCTGAGCTTTGGCCAGACACTGCTATTGGTCTGCCTGCGCAAGCGGCTGGCCGAGCACGACAGCGCAGAGAGTGCGCCCCGCCTCATCGTCACCCGGCAGGAGATCCACCAGTGGTTGTTACCCTACTACCCCGAGGTGGGTAATGAGGTAAAGCAACGCCGCGAGCTGGATGCGCTGATCAAAAAATGCGATGAGATGGGCTTCCTCTCAATGCTACCCAAGCATCCGGATGACTTCGAGGTGCCGCGCATTCTCAAGGCCTTTGTCACCGCCGAACAGATAGTGGAATTCAACCAGCTACTAGCGCAAAAACTGGCTGTCGCCGGGAATACGACAGAGAACGCTGAAGAGTACAACGAGGAGAACACCGAGTGAATAGTGAGCTGAACGCGCAAATCTCAGCCAAGCACAGCCTGCCAAACCAGGCCCTGCAGGGCTTTCGCCTGATGCGTTTCGAGGTGTTCAACTGGGGCACCTTCGATCAGCAAATCTGGCATCTGGCCGTAGAGGGCGACAACAGCCTGCTGACCGGCAACATCGGCAGTGGCAAATCGACACTGGTGGACGGTCTCACCACCCTGCTGGTTCCCACCCGCAAGCTGGCCTTCAACAAGGCGGCAGGCGCCGAGGAGAAGGAACGCTCGCTGGAGTCCTACTTCCATGGCTTCTATACCTCCCAGCAGGATGACTATGGCAAGGCGCGTCCGGTCGGCCTGCGCGGCAAGGATCACTACAGCGTTCTGCTGGCCCAGTTCCACTCCGCCGCCCTGCAACAGAGCGTGACCCTGGCCCAGGTATGCTGGCTGCCACCCGCAGAGAAGCGGGTCAAGCGACTGTTTCTGGTGGCCGAGCAGCCCCTTACCATCGCCAACCACTTCAGCGGCTTTGGTGACAAGATAGCCGGACTGAAAAAGCAACTAAAACAGCAGGGTGGCTGCGAGCTGTTCGACAGCTTTGGCCCCTATCAGCAAGCCTTTTGCAAGGCGCTGGGACTGGGTAACGATGGCAAGGCGCTGGATCTCTTCAATCAGACCATCTCGATGAAGTCCGTGGGCTCGGTCACTGACTTCGTACGCCAGAACATGCTGACCCAGCCCGATGTCGAGGGGCTGATCCAGGAATTGGAGCGCAACTATGACGATCTCAAGCGGCTGCATGATGCGGTGGTCGCAGCCCGCCAGAAGGTCGAGTTGCTGGAGCCTGTCAGCCGACTGGGGGAGAACGTGCTGCAGGCCGAACAGGAGAAACAGCATATCCAGCAGTGTCGGGAGCTGACCGATGGCTTCATGGCACAACATGCCATCTCCCTCTATCAGAAGCGACTGCAGCGCAGCCGCCAGAACCTGGACAAGCTACAACTGCAGCGCGAGAGCCTGGATCGTAGGCTCGGTGAGCAGGAGCAACAGGTTGCCACCTTGCATCAACAGATCCTGGAAAATGGCGGTAGCCGCCTGCAACAGCTGCAGGGGGAGATGCACCGCCTGAGTCAGGCGCGCGACACGGCTCGCCATCACTACAAAGACTATCGCGATCTGACCCAAGCCCTGGCCCTGCCGGATACTCTGGAACTCGACTGCTTTGTCAGCAACCAGGCCGCCGCCAAGGAAAGGGCCGAGACACTGATGGGCGAGTTGGCCCAACTGGAGCAGCAGCGAGATACGCTCAAGCAGCAGGAGTGGCAGCAGAGCGCCCAACTGCAGCAACTGGGCGACGAACTCGCCGCCCTGAAGAAACGCCAGAGCAACATTCCCGCTCAGCAGTTGGCCATACGCGAGCGACTCTGTGCCGAACTGGGGTTAGATGAGAGCCAGCTCCCCTTTGTCGGTGAGCTACTGCAGGTCAAGGGTAAGGAACTCGCCTGGCAAGGGGCCATGGAGCGGGTGCTGCACAATTTTGCCCTGAGCCTGCTGGTGCCGGAGCGACTCTACCCCACGATCAGCGAATGGGTGGAAAAAACCCATCTGGGCAGTCGCCTGGTCTATTACCGGGTACGCCAGCCTGCCGATTATCTGCCAAGCCCGGCGACGCCTGGCTCGCTGCTGGGCAAGCTGGAGATAAAACCGGCCTGTGAGCAATACGACTGGTTGCACAAAGAGCTGCAACGCTTTGACTATCTCTGCTGCGAGGATCTGGCCACCTTTCGCCGCAGCGACAAGGCGTTATCCATCAACGGCCAGATCAAATCCGGCCCCTCACGTCATGAGAAAGACGACAGGCACGCCCTGCAGGATAAGAGCCGCTATGTGCTGGGCTGGAGCAACAAGGAGAAGATCCTACTGCTGGCCCAACAGTACAGCCAGTTGCAGCAGCAAATCCAACAACGCCAGCAGCAGCTGCAACAACAGGAGCAGCGCCGCAGCATGCTCGACAAACTTCGTCATCAGGCGTTAAGACTGGCCGATTTCAATCTGGGGTTTGAACAGATTAACTGGCCACGTTTTAGCGAGCAGATAGAACGGCTGCAGCAAGAAGTACAGATACTGGAGCAGAGTTCGGACCTGCTTCAGACGCTGCAGCAACAATTAACCTTGGCCAAGCAAGCTTTCAAGGCGCTCGGGAGCGAGCGCGATAACCTGCTAACCAGCGTGGGGCAACAACAGAGTGAGATCGAGACCGATACCCTTGCCCTGACGGAAAAAGAGGCCTTGCTGGCTAGCGTCCCGCCGATCTTGCGCGAGCGCTGTTTTGCGACCCTGACCCAGTTCTATCAGGAGTATGGTGCCAGCGCCGGGTTGCGCTTCGACATGCTGACTAACCAGACCAGCTTGCTGCGCGGTAAACTCAACGAGCGGGTGCAACATCTGGAGGAGAAACGGCGCAAGAAGGAGGGGCAAATGATCGATGCCATGAGCACCTTCCACTACCGCTTTCCCAACGATGCCAGTGAACTGGACAAGAATCTGGCGGCATTGAAGGAATATCAACAGATCCTCCAACAACTGCAGCAGGAGGATCTGCCACGCCACGAAGCGCGTTTCAAGGAGATGCTTAACCGCGACACCATCCGCGCCATGGCGCTGTTTCGCAGCCAGCTCGACAAACATGAAGAGGAGATCAGTGCCCGCATCCGGCTCATTAACCAGTCGCTGTATGCACTGGACTACCAGATCGGCACTTTTATCGAGATTGACAGCGTCTCCTCCCCTGATGTGGAGATCCGCGAGTTCAAGCAGCGTATCAAACAGTGTGTCGAGCACACGCTGGATGACAACCTCTACTCGGAGCAGAAGTTCGAACAAGTAAAGTCACTGATCGAGCAGATGCGACAAGATGCAAAATGGACCCAGAAGGTCGTCGATGTGCGCTTCTGGCATTTGTTCAACGTTATCGAACGCTACCGGGAGGATGGCAGCGAGAAGGAGTGTTACTCCGACTCCGGTGGTAAATCGGGGGGACAGAAGGAGAAACTGGCCTACTCCATTCTGGCCGCCGCTATCTTGCTGCAATACAGGCTGGTCGGCAGCGAGACTACCCAGACCCGTGCCGAGCGCCGCTTCAATCTGGTGGTGATCGATGAAGCTTTCGCTCGTGGCTCCAAAGACAGCACCCGCTTCGGGCTGGAGCTGTTCAAGAAGCTGGGGCTGCAACTGCTGCTGGTCACCCCCCTGCAAAAACTCGATGTCATCGAGCACTATGTCCGCCATGTGCACTTTGTCGATCTGAAGCAGAATCGATCCATGCTGCTGAACATGACCATCGAGGAGTATCGGCAACGGCTGGCTCAACATCAGGCTCTCGGCAGCTACAGCACGCTGGTTTCTGAGGTCCCGATTGCTGAGGTGCAGGCTTCAGACGTGAATGGTTCCGTGGAGACATGACCATGATCGAACTCAAGACACTCAAGCAGAAACTACTGAAGAAATGGCAAGGTTATGGACTGCATCGGGCCTGGCTTGAGGGGGAATCACTGTTCCCCCTCACCATCAAACTATCCCGCCCCACCGACAAAGCACTGCTGCACGACTTTGCCGCCCTGCGCCAGCAGATCGCCCGCCTGCAGGAGGGACTGACCGATCTGCCCGGCATCACGTTGCAGCAGCAGGAGGTCAACTACCCGACCATGGGGCGCCAATGGCTGCCTGCTGCCGTCGAGTTTGCCGATATGGCCGCCTTGGCCCGCTTTGTCGGGCAGGCACAGGCTTGGCGGATCTTTTGCGATGAGCACGCACGGCTGCTCGCCGCCTTCCCGGCGCTGCAGGCCTGGTTGCTGGACAATCCGGCACAACTAGAAAAGCAGGCGGGTCATTGGCCTGAGCTCATCGCCGTCTGCCGCCACTTCTGTGCTCACCCACGCCCCGATTGCTACCTGCGCCAACTGGACATACCCGGCGTCGATACCAAATTTATCGAGCAACACAAAAGCATACTGAAGAGTCTGCTGGATCAGCTGCTACCAGAGCAGGCGATTGACCCGACCGTGACCAGCTTGCGCGATCACGGCTTCGAACGGCGCTTTGGCCTGCGCTACGAGGAACCGCAGGTCCGCTTTCGTCTACTTGACCCGCAACTGGCGGCCGAGTTTGCCGGGGCCAGCGACATCACCTTGACGGTGCGCGACTTCGCCAAGCTGGACCTGCTGGTGGATCGGGTTTTTATTACCGAGAACAAGATCAACGGCCTGGCATTTCCTGGGGTACGCAATGGACTGGTGATTTTCGGCCTGGGTTATGGCGTGCAACTGCTCAAAGAGGTGCCCTGGCTGGGCGCTTGCCAGATCCACTACTGGGGCGATATCGACAGCCATGGCTTTGCCATGTTATCGCAACTACGCAGCTATTTTCCGCGTACCCGTTCTCTACTAATGGATGAAGCAACCCTACTTGCCTGCCGCTCTTGGTGGGGAAGCGAGCCTTCTGCCACAGCCCACAGAGCCGAACAGCTCCCCAACTTAAATGAGACAGAGCAACTGCTATACCAACGACTCAAGGCCCATTGGCAACCTAACTTACGACTGGAACAAGAGCGCATCCCTTTCTCTCTTCTCCAAACGTTAATTTGACATACGCATCAATTCTTACTGATGATGGAGTGGAAGTACCAACTTTACTTCACACTGCAAGCAAGGTCACAGGTGTTGATCTGGGGCTGTTTCATTTCGCCATCGAATCGAATGGCAAAAAGATAGCCAACCGAAGATTTGTAAAGCGTGCTGAGAAAAACCTCAGACGTAAGCAGCGTCAGCTATCAAGAAAAGCAAAAACTAGATTGATGGTCGCCAAATGCCATGAAAAAGCAGCGAATGCTCGCGCTAATTTAGTAAATCAGACTATGTTGATTAAGTTCAGCTATGCTGCCGTAAGCTTACAATCAGTTTACGCCGCCTACGACTGCCGTTGGTTTCTTTGGCTTTGTCCTGCCCTGTATATATCCAGCCGTGTGAGATTTTGGTTGCCTGAGTCTGAGTTAAATGGGCAATTAACTCTGCGGTTTGCTCAACAGATTACAGGCTTTGTGAACCGCGACATTTTCAGACTTGAGCTTCTCTGACAAGGTGTAATCGGCAAGGTGACGGCGGACCGTTGATTCATTTATCCGTAATGCTTGAGAAATCATTGCCGCGGTCCAGCCTTCGGATGCAAGAAGTACTGCTTTAATGCGGTCACAAACAAGCCCGTCACGCGTTTGAGCATGCAGGGTCTCTAGGACTTGTTTTTGGTCAGGAGTAGTCTCGTGACAGCGACCTTAATCCTCATGTCACTGAAAATCAAGCATCTTCATTGATCACGAGTATAGGAGGGTTGAGCCATATCTGATTTCCTCTTCTTAACTGACCAATACTCGCACTTTTGCGAGCACTTCATTTAGCACTGCAACGGGAGCTTTTTCGATATACTTGACGTCCCTTGCTGCGTAGTCAATCGTCTTGACTTGTTGACACAAAACAACACCTTTGGTTTTATCGGTATCAACAGCAACCTCGAAACCATGACCTCTAACCCTAGATGTTATTGGTGCGACTAAAGCAAGTTGAATTTGCTTGTTGAACGGCTCAGGCGAAAGTACCAGCGCAGGACGATGATGAGCCTGCTCGTGTCCCGCAGATGGGTCAAAATCAATCCACACTATGTCACCTCGTTTTGGGGTGTAACTCATTAGATTTCTTCCTTGCCTACAGGTGACGAACTCAGCCATTGAGTATCTTCTGAATCAAGTTCAAAAGACCCTTTTGGACTGGCACTTAGCAACTCATCAAGTGTGAATATTGGGGTTGCTGGGCTCATCACAATACACCCCTGAACAACCTCTATTTCAACTTGATCCCCCATACCGAACCCTGCCTTCTTCAGCACGGCAGCAGGGATAATTGCTCCGGCAGAGTTCCCCCATTTTTTGATACTGGTCTGCATATTAACCTCACCAACCATGATACATTGTTTAAACATGCTACCACCAAATATGGGGTTATACAATGTATAACTTCATATTAAGGTGCAATATCGAGTGCTTGGCTGATAGCTCGCGGATCAACATCAAGATACGGCCAACCCAGCAATTCAAGAGTTCTAGAATTAAAGGCGGCTGGACGGTCATTTCTGCTTATGGAAGCTGCGTAAGTTTCGATACTATCGAGCAGCGGCTAACGAAATAAAAAGCATCACCCGATAGGGCGGTGAGAAGTCACTCAGTATCTGGATAAAAATGCCGTAATGGTTCCATTTGTTGATGAAGGATGCGGAGGATGTAGATCCCATAAGTCTGTTTTTTATAGAAAATCGCATGTTTATGATGATTATGACGTCGAAGTTCTTTAGCAATTTCTGGACACTCATGCCCCATTAGAGGCTGCTCAGTGATTGCCAACAAAGCATTATGCATACTTACCGTATAGTCATCCGCTTGCTTAACACCAAAGTTCAATAGGGTGTATTCAAAAATTCGCTCAAAGTCTTCGGCAGCAAGGTTGGAAAGTTTATACATTGTGCTTTTGTTTCACCATTGCAGCGATGTCATGAAGTGATAATGCGCATTCACCACTTTGCTCACCAGCTTCAATCGCCATTTTCAAAGCTATCGTCTGGTTTTCTTGTCTTTCTAATAGTCGTAAGGCAGAACGAACAACTTCGCTTGTCGAGCCATAGCGACCTGACGAAATAAGCTGACTGACAAATTCATCTAACTGTGATCCGATAGTAACACTGGTTGTCCGTGACATGTTTCCACCTATTTGTGTGAATAGTTAACACAGCAATAATATATGATGTTAGATACCAAATCAAAGTAATGTTAATGAGTAAGCGTCTAGGCAAAGGCACAAAAATGCTGGCCACACCTAAAAACCTTGCAACTGCCAAGACAACACTCAAAAAAATGAATGCAGAGATAGACTTAGGCTGCTTCCAATACCGTGATTATTTCCCCAAAAGTAAAAAAATCGCTCAATTTGAGCTGTTGCAGCGTGAGAAACATCCTGCTCGTGAATATCCATTTTTCAATGATTTTGCCTATCAGTGGTTTGAACGCAAAAAGGCGACGTGGAAAAATAGCTATAGAAACACCATACAAAACGTTTTAGATAAGTATCTGATCCCACAATTTGGCAATACATTGATGAATGAGATCACCCTATCGCAGGTCGATTTTTATCGTCAGCAGTTAATGCAAATGGTGAGAGCAGATAATACCCGTCAATTATCTAACCGTCGCATTAATAACTTACTGTGGCTCATCGTCTCCATGGTAAGCCTCGCGGCAGAAGAATATAAATTTGAATACCCATTGAGACGCTATCGCTCACTTAAAGAAGAAAAGGCTGAGTCTCATCCGATGACGATAAAGGAGGTGGAGGATGTCAAATTGGCCTTGGGTACTTTCTACCCTCTGATTTCTCGATTCGCCATGCTTGTGAGTAGTCATAGACATTCCGTTATTTAGCTAATTGGTATTCTTTGACCAAGCAAGGCAGAGGGATTTTAAGCCCCTCATTCAGCTTGCGGATCATGTTCAGACTAAGCCGACGTTGGCGGTTTAGCACTTCTGATACTCGGCTACGTTGCCCAAGGAACGGCACCATATCGGCATCAACAAGCCCTTGCTGTTCCATGCGAAACTGAATGGCCGCGATTGGATCTGGCGTTTCAATTGGAAAATGAGCGTCCTCAAACGCGCTCACCAGCGTGATCAACACTTCCAGCTCATCACCCTCTGGCGTGTTAGGTTCAGCATCAAAAAGCTGTTCAATACGCTTTAAGGCTGCTTCATTATCAGCCACGGTTCTGATCGGTTTAATTTGCATTGCAAACCTCCTAAATTGTGGTTGCATCAACTTTGTCATACTCAGCATGAGAACCAACAAAGCGAACATAGACCATTGCAAACTTGTAATTCACGGCCACAATAAGACGGTACTTATTGCCGTGGATGTTGAATACCACCCTGTTATTGCCAACAAAACTCGCGTTGCGGTACAACGCTTTTATGTCTTGCGGATTTTGCCAGTTAGCGTTTTTAGCTTCCTCGTACCATGACTTGAGAGGTTGCTCACTATCTTGATAAATGGGCTGCTCCCAAAACTCCCGCAATGCGACTCTTGAAACAACTCTCATGCAATCCCCTTTTCTATATTTCCCATTATGGGAAACGCATAAACGATAGTCAATAATTAATTTCCCTTTTTGGGAAAATATATTAATTTTTTGATTTTTACCATATTGCTGCGAGCAAGCGTGTACTCTCCTTCATGCTCGGGTATTTGTGGGATTGTGGGATTGTGGGATTGTGGGATTGTGGGATTGTGGGATTGTGGGATTGTGGGATTGTGGGATTTTGGGATTGTGGGATTGTGTAGCTAAGAAGGTTCTGCTGGAATTGACATCCTCCCCCCCCTAAAGGAGGTGGAGGATGTCAATGAATCACTCTTGCCTAAAGCCGCTTAAAAAATTCTGAGGAGCTCGTAGCACTTTTTGCAATTAAATCAATTTTTTTACCACTGACTAGGTAAGCGTAATCGCGTGTGGAATATCCGTAGAATATGGATTTCATCTTGCTTAACCCTGTACGGGATGATGAACGGGTAATCCTGTATAACCTGTTCCCGTGTACCAACTACGCGCCCAGCCCGTCCCATGGCGGGTTGCACCGGCAATAAGTTCACTAAGCGGTAAACGTCTTGCACGAATGCTTGAGCGACCTTGGGGTTGTCTTTGGCTAAATAATCATACGCATCTTCAAGATTTTGCGCGGCCTTGCGCAACCATTTAACCCGCATTGTTCCCCCAACGCTGGAACTTGGCATTCATCTCGTTCTCTGGCACAAAATCACCGGCATCGGCTTCACGTAATGCGGCTTGGATTTCAGCAATTTGCCAAGCTTCCCGGTCTAAATAATCCTGAATCGCTTGGCTGGCCAACCACGATTTAGTTCTGCCAGTTGACTGGGCAAGCTGTACCAGCTTTTGCTCGATTTCATCGGATAAGCGCACTGACATGACACTCATGGTAAACCTCATCATACAATGTATACATCAAACTACATTACACTGATTGAGGATAAATTGCCATGTTTGGCTTATCAGCCAAACTGAATGTTAGTATCCGTCCGGTGATCTGCACCTAGCCTAGTTTTGCATTCCAAGGTAACAAATGATCCAGGCTTTCTGGCTTGAGTGACAGCTGATCTAGGCAGTACATGAGATAGTCAAAAGGCATAAGCCCATTAGCCTTGGCAGTTTCTATCATGCTGTACAGTATGGCACTGGCTTTTGCTCCATTGGCCGTATTGGCAAATAGCCAATTTTTACGGCCAATGACGAACGGCTTTATGGCTCGCTCTGCGCGATTATTGTCGATATTCAGTCGCCCATCCTCAAGATAGCGGTTCAAATTGGGCCATTGATTAAGGCAGTAGGTTATTGCCTTCCCAAAGCTGCTTTTAGGTGGCACATGGCGTTGTGATTTCTCCAGCCAACGATGCAACTCATCCAGTAAGGGTTGGCTGTGCAGCTGCCTTTGTTGGCGGCGAACCTCGGGACTTGAGTCTTTATTCAAGGTTTCGATTCTGTAGATTTTCTGGATATGGTTCAGAGCCCAGTTTGCCTTGCCCGTTTTGCCTTTAGGCTGAGCGATTTCAGCCTCTGTGAACTTACGACGAGCATGGGCCCAGCAGCCCACGAGTTCGGCATCGGTTTTAGCATAACCGGCGTAACCATCGACTTGCAGGTAACCACTAAATCCGTCGTTTATTTGAACTTGATGGATGAATAATCCGATACTGGTATAGGTCTAAATTTAGGTCTATACTTAGGTCTTAGTATAACTGTCGCAACAGTAGAAAATGGAGCTATGATGTTACAGAAAATTTTATGTGGCTATACCACACCGATCAGCAAGTTCAAATCAAACCCCAGTGCTGCATTAGCCGAAGCCCAAGGAGATGCAATTGCGGTGTCATCTAATAACCAAATCCAGTTTTATGCGGTACCGGCGTCACTGTTTGAAGAAATGACGGCGTTTTGTGAGTTTGCCCAACGTGGCACCACCACATTGGAAAGCATCCCTGCCCAGTTTACTGCTGCCAATCTAAACATGGATAAGGTTTCTACTCAGATGGCCAACAAACTGAAGCAAGGTGCCAAGTGACAATTTGAGGAATGGAAGTAAAGGCGGTACGCATATTTACGCATCCCTATTTAAAAGAGGCCCTAGGTGAGCTGGCTACCAAAGCATTAGTAGATGATTTTCGGGTGTATAAGGAAGGTAAAGGCCTGCCTACCACCTTTGGCCGCGACGTTCCTTACCTGTTTACCCATAACCGCTCGTATCTTGAATTACAACATCTGCATTTCAAAGCTGCAGGTTTTCCGCTCAAGCTAGTGCAATTCAAACGGACCAGCGGTTATGTTCTGGTGTATTGTCCAGGCTTCTTCAACAGCCATTGTTACCTACTGATAGCCATCATTAAACGTTGGGATAAGAACAAGCCGAATGATGTCGATAATACCGATCGTGATAGCGGCTTAATGAACCAACTGGAGAAAATAGCCGAAGGCTTCAGGGAGCAGTTTTAATCATACCGAATTTGCCCAACGCGCCAAAAATGTAAAGTTAGCCTACATTAAGGCCTTGTTGCTTGTCCGCTGATACAGCATATCTCGACTCTCTACGAGCTTGTTGGATCATGGCTGTTTATTGGCAGTTAATGTGAGTCGGTGGTCCCGCTTATTATCAGCTAATGTGAGCCCAGTTTGGCGGATGTAATCGCGCCGAAGGGATTATGTGTGCAAGCCACTACAGTTACCAAACATATCGTTCTCCTATGATTCAGAAGAACAAGGATGGCGACATATGGTCAAGTTATGAAGGTGTGCTTCGGCGGACGCTTACGTTATTCTCGATAATTGCTCCTGCATTATTCTACCTTCGCCCGTCCCTGGGCTCGTACCTCCTGCATCTAACTACCATGGAGGGTGGAAATGTCATATTTTGTATGGAACAAAATTGACCATACAGTCGTTCGCGGGAATGACAGAAAAGAGAAGGATTACGGAACGCTCGCGCGCTCACTCACTGTCAGGGCACAGCCCGCTCCGTTATCCGTAAGTCACGCAGTGACGTTCCGTAGCCGCAAAGCGGCGTTCGTAGAAGCTATCGCTTCGCTGCCAGAGTCTAAAGCGACGTAGTGGCGTTCTAAAGCGAGCTGGCGAGCGTCCTAGGGCCGAAGGCATCCTAGCAGCAGTGCTTTTTGCTGCGTACTTGCGGCCGAAGGCCGTCCTAGCCGTTACGAAGCATCATCATTGCGCTATTTGTATTGCCAAAATTCATCAAGAGTTTCGTCATCAAACATCGCAAAATCAAAAATGTCGTTAAAACTCCCCCGTTGGCTACGTTGGTTTAATTCCTTTTGTATCGCTTGTACTGTTTTGATCTTAGTCACTTTTGCGAGTAACTCTTCAGTTTCAATCGTGAGATGATCACCATATTGGGCCAACTCCCTAGCGCGTGATGCTTTTGAACCACTACCAAAACGTTGCCAAATCATACTTTTAATATCATTACCATTCTGCATTGATTGATAATCTTGATTTAATAAACTAATTTTAACCTGCAACGCAGCCTCAATACGTTTAACCATATCTGCATCGGCTTCAAGCTTATACTCTGGTAGATATTCAAGGGCCAACATCAGCAAGGCGACAGCATCCTTGCTTTTCTTGGCTTGAGATAGTTGCTGCATCAACTCTTTTTTTAGCGCCTTTTTAGCAGGTTCAGGCTCTTTATCGGGATGAAATTGATTCGCCAATTGTCGATACAATTTGGTCATGGTTTTATCGCTAAATAACTCAAGGCTTAATGCTTGCTCTGGTTGACTCGATTCAAAGAAAAAATCATCCTCTTGGGCATCATACTCAGCCTCATCTTGCTCAAACGCATTTTCAGCGTCGCCGTCATCAAAAGCCTTATTGTGCTGCTCAGCCAATTTTTGCTCAAAAAATGCCTGGAACTTCGCCGGTTCATCAATGAGTTCAGACAGTTGCGCATCGTCTATATCCAACTCAAAGCCAAACATAGATTCTAACTCTTCACGAAAAGCATCAAGCTCGTGCTGACCAATGTCTTGCTTAGGCAAGGTTGCTTGATAAGCCATAAGCAAGCTAGTGAAGCTATCGCGTATTTCGTGAGTATTGATAGGATTAAACGGGTTCGATTCAATAATACTTATTTCTTCGTCAATCCATTCTAGCAGCGCCTCCCTTTGGCGACCTTTAATGGATTTACGCGGCACAAAAGTCAATAAATGACGCACCCATTGGGCTGAGGCATCACATACGGCCTGCTCTTTTTCAAGTAATTGTGAGGTGAACTCGCGATAAAAACCCTCTAATTTTGTTTGATAACGTTTATTTCTTAATTGTTTTTTTTCGTAGTCTTGCCACAATTTTTCGAGTGTTTGCGAGCGGTTACGTGATTGACTTGAAGCCGAAGTATTGATGATGCTCATTAATGACATAAATATTTTCTTTTGATGAAATGTTTACAAACCCGAGTGACCCAAAGTACAAAACTCGCATACCAAAATAGCGAAAAACGTGACGACATCCTTAGCAAAGCGACGTTCGAAGAACGCTAGAGCGCTTCGCAGCTAGAGTCTAAAGCCAGCTTGTGAGTATCCTAGATTCTCGTGACTAAAGACCGTCCTCGATTCTCACTGCCGCAAGCAATTACTTATAAACCAAGCAATGATTGATCAGTTGATTCTGTATGCTTGGTCGTTGGTTCAAAAAAAGTAGCACAGTAACAAGAGACTCATCATTAATGTAGCTAACCTCGTACAGTATTCTAAAATCCTCTTTTATCGCGTGCCTTACTTGAGTAATGCCAAGTTCAACTAACTCTTGACATAATGCATGGCTCAAAGGATTTTGCGTCACAGATGCTTCAAATGCCTCAATAACTGCCTCAAYTCTCTCAATAATAGTGATCTCGTCATGCCATTGGGAATAGTGAGATATAGCACTATCTACGGTATCTTCAAATGTCTTGGTATATTCAAGTTTTACCACAGACATACTACTTATTATCCTTTAAAGCCAGTTTACGACCCGCCAAGCGTTCCTTGAATGCACTTGATGACATAGTGCGGCCATTTTGTTGATCGCTTTTTGCAAAACTGACTAGCTTGAGTAAAGCTATCGCCTCATCACGTCGATTTCTATCCGCTACCGACTCGATAACGTAAGCAGGTACACCATTTTGAGTAATAATCATCGGTTCATCGAGGGTTAAGCTCGCGGCATTTTTCTTCAAAAAACTGATTGTTTCTATGTTCATAGGTTGATGCCTAGTTGATTAATTGAAAATAAGAAAACCCATTCACTAAGCCAAAATCATATCATGCGA
>NZ_JAKKRH010000038.1:0-44096 GCF_025654465.1 Shewanella sp. SM101 | reverse complement strand
GAGTCGCCGAGGTAACTGCTGGGATAATGCGCCAATGGAGCGATTTTTCAGGAGTTTAAAAACGGAATGGGTGCCAACGCAAGGCTATAAGAGTTTTGTTGAAGCTAAACAAGATGTGACTGATTATATTATTGGCTATTACAACCAAGTCAGGCCACATCATTATAATGCAGGATTAAGCCCAAATGAATCAGAGCGAAGATTTTGGGAAGATTCTAAAGCCGTGGCCAAATTTAGTTGACCACTACACCATTAGTAAATTGCGAATGATGAAAAATATCGAATTGCTTGATAATTTGTTGTTGGCGATATATTTCCTGCACTTGTGGTGTTAACAACTTATACTTCTTTGTCGATATCCATTTCTCTGGATCATTACTATCTAAAGTTTCATGAACGTAAAGCTCAACTACTTTCTGACACACTGCTATACACTCACTAGGTACATCAAGATTAAGCTGTTCAATATTTGATCGATTTAGGAAAAAGGGTAAATCTAAGCCTAATTCGCCTTGCAAGAGACTTAAAAGTAGATCATTACCACCTAAATAAACTTCTCCTGATTTGGCATTTTTGGGTAAACCCAACACCAGATGATCTAACCAAGGTTTTTTGAACTTAAACTCCTCACCACTTTCGATAAAACTTCGGTAAATCTTTAGTACCTGCTCCAACACCACCTGATCATTTTTTTTCTTTTTCGGCTGTTCGATTTCAATAGACTCAAGCAGTGCTTTAACTTCAGTCAAACTTTTAGAATTTTCATCCTCTGTAGCATCAGATCCAGCTTGTTTCAAAATTTGAGTGAGTTGATGCTGTTTTAGAAATTGCGTAAATTTTTTTGCAGTCAGTTTATCGTTAGCTGTTCGCCCTCGTGATATATAAAAATCAAGTTGCTTGACTGACTTAATTGCAGATTGTGATGCTAAAAACTTCTGTTTGATGAGTGTCAACACACTAGTATTTTCGTTGTTCTCCATAAATTGATTCCGATGACACTAGTGAAAAAGCACACTAGTTAATTTCAATAAACCATAAAAAAATTAAAAGTCAAAAAATGAATCACAATTATTTTAAAAAAGCAAAAAATATTGATTTTTATAACACATTGTTTTTAATTTACTTGTTGAAGAATTTAAAAAATAAAAAAATATATTTTTAACTTGACTTTTAAATACACTTGACTATTCAGTTTCAGTTGATAACATGTGCAACGTTGTCAAACGTGTATTTGAAAAAACACAAGTAAATTATGAATAAGCTAATACAAATAGATAAATCATTATTGGAGGTGTGGAACTAGAATCAGATTCTGGTCGCCTACTCTTCAGCCAGAATAAAAAAACAGGAGAGAAAATGATGAAACATGCCAACTCAAGCTAAATTCGAACAAACCTCGTACGTGAGTTATCGAAAGTCATTTTCTAAATGATTTACGGCTTCTTGCACCCAAAATTTAAGATAAAAAATTAATGCTGGACTCACCAGACAGGATTCGTGCGCTTCAAATTTGGTGAGACTAGAAAAATGGAGGTAACAATGAACAAAAATCATCGATGAGGCGGATTACTGATGGCTTCGAAAGTTTATTTAACCAGCAAAACCAAAAGTTAACATACTAATAATTAAGGGAAAATAATGAACTATTCTATATATAAAACTCAATTAGATAGCTTTAAAAGTAACCGTCAAGGTAAAGCAGCTTTGAGAAAGATCTTTGGAAAAAAGCCAGTCAATCTTCAAGATTTATTATCTATCGTCAGGCAGAGACTCATTGAAACTGAAGGTGAAAGTGAATTTAACCTTGGTATGGGAAAAATACTTAGTGAAGAAATGTTATGGAGTGAATGCGGCTCTCCTGTCATCTTTATCGAAAACGAAGCATTGGCTAACAACCTTTTTACTGCTGAGTTCGATTTTAAAAACAACTTTACTGTTCAGCCTCCTTTTAAATCTTTTGCCTTATCATTTCCGAAAGGAACGCTAGTTAACGGTGTAAAACTAACTAGTTGCCTTGTGACCATTATGACAGAACAAGAGTTTGTTGATTTATACAAAGACAAATGTCAAACAATTTGGGGAGAGTTCGCAACCACATATCCTAACCAGTTATGTGTCCATGTCCATTACAGAAGCGAGGAATTTAGAACGGATTCATGTTTCAGTCCTATCCCAATACTTACAGAAACACTAACAAAGAATGCTAAAAAACCTTTACCGAATCGAAGCACAGATGTTTTAGATGCTTTAACTAGAATAGCGTTGTCTATATGCGTTTATCACTCAGCGACTGATGGTAAGAAGCTTGTTGATGGTTATCCAAAGTCAGCAGTAACACTCCCAATAGGAAAAAATAGATCAGCTTTCAAAGGGCTAATGCTATGCGCTCCAGTACAAAATAAATCTGCGGGTGAAGCTCGAAAAATTAAGTATCGAATCCCGTTTTACAGGAATCTTCGAGCAAAAAGATACTATCAAGGTAAGTACAAGGATCTTAAACCAGGGACACGCTGGGTTCTTGTTAAGGAGGTGGATGCAACAAACAGCATGAATACCATGCTTCAGTAACAGCACAGAAAGTACCTGCCGTGTAAAAGGCAGCATTTTAAGTCACGATACGTAATCGAGCCAACAAACAAATCAAAGGAGAATATCTATGGATCTATCATATGAAGAACTTGCAAAAATAATAGAACAACAGCCCCGACTATATGAGTTCGTCAGGTGCTTGTATGAAGGGAAGAACTACAGACTTAATAAGTTAAAGTCTATGGATAGTATTAACTTCAGTATTGCAATCGAAATAGTGCAGTTTTACTACCCAAGTGAGTGCTTCTATCGGCTTGTAATAGCAGGTAAAAAACCAATCTAAACACGTAAAAACATCCAAATAGGATACCAAATGTTTGACCAAATCTTAGTGAATTTATTACTGAGTGGGAGGTGTCACAAAACCTGATTTTGTGCCGTTAAGCCTCCTTTTGCCTAAAAAATATAAAGGAGACAAAAATGGGCTTATCAATCACCACTAAACAATCTTCAGCAGTTATCGTACCAAGTCGAATCATCAACATTTTAAAAGAATGGCATGCCGATTGGGTTTCACTTCAAAGTATCACATCAGGAAGTTCAAAGGACGTCGCGATAACATATGCAAATATGTTGCGAGACATCATTAAACAACGAAAAATAAACTTAAATTCCTGTAGTAACCTACTACTGCTTGCGCTAAAAAACATTGAAGATAGTAATCTTGAGACAACGACTAATTACTTTGCATCTTCAAGCTATCTCAGCTTGGAACAATACCTCATCGATGCAAACCGTCATCAAACTAATATTGAGTTAGAAGCTGTGAAAATCATCAGTTTTCTAGCGGATCGTTTCGATATCAGATTGATGGATTAACAGAAAGAATTAAGCACAACCAAAAACGGTTAGTTTCTGGTTGTGTTTTTAGCTTCTATCTATACACAAACATGTCCCATGCTCAATTAATTGGTTTGGTGATATATTTCCATTAAAAATACTGGTTTCAGCTTACACACTAAAATATATTGGTTTTACATTAGCGTTCAGTTCATTCGTTCTAGTTTGTCAGAAATTCTAATGTTGTAAGGGTTCATCTCATCAGCTAAAAAACCATCAAACCAAACCTCTAAATCTGCTACCAGCTTATTACCAGAAATAGCGATGTCCTTTGCTTTAGTATTGAATTCTGATGGTGATACCTGCTTATCGATAGGTGAACTTCTGACAAGATTGTGAAGCGCAAAGTTTCTAAGCTGACGCCATTCATCTATTCTATGGGATAATGTATCAGGCAAGATCGCTGAAGATAAAACAACAAGTTTATTTAAGGTTTTTGATTTCGCTTTTTCGCCCCGAAGATACAACACCATCGACAACCGATCAGAGATAATACTCTCAGTAAGAGTAATAGCTTCAAGGTAAAACTCTTGCTCAATTGCCATGTTGATCCTATTGTGGGCGTACTTATGAAGTTCATCCTTTTCTTTTAAGCTTGCGGATAAACTGCCAAACTCTACACCAAAGTTCTTTGATAGATGCAGTTCCATCAGCATTGCACGCAATGAAGTAACCTGTTTCATTAGACCACGTAGCTGCGAAAAAAATGTATGCAAGTAAGTAAAAGTAAAAATATCTTCTCTTTTTAGCCAATAAGCGAAGTTAGGCACTTCAATATCGTGTGCAACCTTTAAGTACCTATCACCTATCTCGTAAATAAAATCATGAATAAAGCTAGATATTGGTGCGATATGTAGCAAAATGGTTTTCCCCTCTGGATAAAACCACTTTTTATCTTCATTCATATCCAGTATTGGAGCTTCAAAAATATGACCTTTTTCTGTTGCACAAGGAACTGCAAGCTCAAGAAGCAGATCCATAATCTCATTTGGGCGAATATTTTCATAGCCATCACGAGTCAAGCAATCATAAAGCCAATAGCTAAAGCCATACACATCAAGGTTCGGACCATGAAAGAAAGGAAAAGATTTTAGCCCCTCAATCTGTTGCAGTTGCTCCTCTTGGGTTAAGACGTCTTTCTTCATTAACTATCCCTCAGCATTCATACCAGCTTTATCAACTGACTTTCCCAAGCCCTTCATCAGCATGTCAAACATCAAGCCTGCAAAGCCTCTCGCAACGGCTTCATTGGACAATACCTTCATTGCCATTTGCTCATGAATGCCCATACTTTCAATCACTGCGGTATTAATTGACTCTGGAAACTGGCCTAACATGGCTTGTTCTTTAGTATTATTGCGCAACTGATCCATGACGATTTCATTTTCAGATACTTTACCCGCTATGGTATTTGCATAGTTGATCATATCGGTTTCAGATAAACCATCTTCAACAAACAAATCGTTCATTCGAGCGATAATTTCATTCAATAGCTCAGTTTTCGGATCTTTAGGTGCCGCGCCAGCGCCTTCCTTACTCGGCGCTAAATAAGACTTAGGCTCTTCACCTATTTTTGTTCCTAACTGCAAGTTCGCTTCACGCTGTTCATGCAAACGGTAATGTGTCATCACAACATCAGAAAGATCGACATCATCCTCCAGCATATCAAAGCGTAACAATGGATGTAGATGCTTAGCAAAGATGCTCAGTTTTTCTAGGTCGTAGTCATTAAAATCAACTATCTGAGAGCTAAACTCGTAATAGCGATAGAATGAAATTAAATCTTTCTTAAACACCTCTAAAATATCTCGGGCTTCTTTTGCATGTTTCACGCTGTTTTCAGCAAACTTAATCGCTTTATCATTCTGTACCATTTTCGCTTTTGAAAGCTCGGCCTGTGCAGTCTGCAACACAATCGTCGCCTCTTTGTAGCGTACAGCAAAGCGTTCAACAGGTGCTTTACAGAGGTTAGCCAGTTTTGCTTGGCTGGCATGTTTACTGTTATAGGCAGTGACAAATGCTTCCACTTCAAACCACTGGTAAATGCCGACCTTTGCAAGTTTATCCATGATTTCATAAACAATATTAGGATCTGACACGCCTGAAAGTTCAGCCGTTTCAAAATACACTTTAAACTCTTTTAATACATCCTCGGGATTGTTCACAAAATCGAGCACAAAGGTCATATCCTTGCCTTTAAATGTGCGGTTTAACCTTGATAACGTTTGAATACACTCAACACCTTTTAAGGGCTTATCAACGTACATAGCGACTAATTTGGGTTGATCAAAACCTGTTTGAAATTTATTGGCTACTAACATGACCTGATAATCCGTAGTATCAAATGCTTTGCGCATATCCCTACCACGCAAGTTTGGGTTCATGTTATTTTCAGTAAATGGTTGATCTGGCAAATCAGGATCATTCACCTCCCCCGAAAACGCCACCATTGCATTGATATTCTCGTAGCCTTTAGTTTGTACATACTTTTCAAACGCTAATTTATAACGCACCGCTTCTAAACGGCTACTGGTTACCACCATAGCCTTTGCTTCACCACCTAGTAAGTGTTTAATTTTACTATTGAAGTGCTCAATGATTGTTTCCACTTTCTGGCTGATATTGTAAGGATGTAACCTTATCCATTTAGCCATTTTGGAAGCGGCTTTTTTACTATCTACTTCATGGTCGGTTTCAGGGTGTTCATGTGCTAACTGATAAGCCACTCGATAACTGGTGTAATTCTGTAACACATCCAGAATAAAGCCTTCTTCAATGGCTTGGCGCATTGAATAAACATGGAATGCCAACGGTTTATTGATATCACTTGCAGGGGAGTCCAGATCAGGTCTGCGGCCAAATAGCTCTAACGTCTTAGCCTTAGGCGTAGCCGTAAATGCAAAATAGCTGATGTTGTTTGAGCCTTTACGCGCTTCAAGCGATAAACGCAGCATATCTTCACTGTCTAGCTCTTCATCCCCTTCAAGTTGCTCTGACATTAACACTTCACGGAGTTTTCGAGCTGTAGTTCCCGTTTGGCTTGAGTGCGCTTCATCAGCAATAACCGCAAAACTTCGACCAGCAAGCGTAGAGTCTTGACGAATGGCTTCTAAAACATGTGGGAAAGTTTGAATTGTTACAATAATGATTGATGTGCTGGCTTTTAATTCTCCAGCTAATTGGCTTGATTTACTGCCTTGTGATTCTTCACGATTAACACGTGCAATCATGCCTTCATTATGGTCAAACTGATAAATCGTATCTTGTAACTGGCTATCAAGTACCGTTCTGTCAGTAATCACAATTACAGAGTCAAACACCTTATCACCAACTTTTTTACCCAGTTCAGGGTGATCGCTTTCTATCGCAGGCGAAGTATAGTGTTTTGACGCAAGTTGATGTGCTAGCCACGCAATCGAATTAGATTTTCCGCTACCTGCACTGTGCTGAATAAGGTATTTTTGTCCAGTACCTTCAATATCAAGGGTGTTCAGTAGTTTAGATACTACCGCCCATTGGTGGTAACGAGGAAAAATCAGGGTTTCTTTAGTTTGGATCGACCCGTCTAATTGCTCTTCATCTTTCACTTCAAGATGAATATAACGGCTTAAAATCAACAACAAATTATCTTTCTGGAAGATTTCATTCCAAAGATAAGCGGTTGCATATTCACTTTCATTTGAAGGGATATCGTTACCTTGACCACCATCAGCGGTGCCTTGGTCAAACGGTAAAAAGTAGGTCTTTTTACCCGCCAAGCGTGTAGTCATAGCCACGTTATATTGGCTTATCGCAAAGTGAACCAATGCACCCCGTTTAAAGGTTAATAGTGGCTCTGATTTATTAGTTATAGGATCTTTAGGTTGCCTATCCTTCATGTACTGGACTTTGGCATTGTTAATCGACTGCTTAAACTCTGATTTCAGCTCACAAGTCGCAACGGGAATTCCATTCACAAACAAGGTTAAATCTAACCGACCGTCATAGCCATTAGGTGAGTAAACTAGCTCAGGCACAACCCGCAGAATGTTTTGCTGATAACGAATCAACGCATCAGGGTTTAAATTATGATCTGGCTTGAAACTACAAAGAGTAAACTTAGCGCCCCGATCTTTTATCTGGTTACGCAATACCCATAACGTACCTTTCGCTTTTAAATCACGCTCTATTGATTTAAGTAACGCATCAGCGGTAGCTGTCGGATTACGGTCAGTGTCTGGATAGTGCTTTGATAGTTTATCCCATTGTTCAGGCTGAGTTTCCTTAGCAAAAACAATCACATCATCGGGGTAAAGTGCTAATTGTCTGTTGTATTTTTTCGACTCACCTAGCAACCAGCCTTGAGACTGCATTTGGTCAAGGATGTCGTTTTGGAATATTTTTTCTTGTGCTGCGTCAGCCATCTTCTAATCCTTTAGGTATTCAGCCGTTTGAGACTTAATGTGTTGAGCAACTTCATCAATCTCAGGGAACAATGTTGCCTTTGAAATCCCTAGCCCTTCTAGGTCTAGAATGATCTTATTCTTTGCTTCGGAGTTAATCTTCAGTACACAACCTCGATCTTGAGTCTCTGAAAAATATGTTGTTTTGCTACCCTTACTTTTTAAGCTTTCAACATCAATTTTCTTATAGAGATTATCCAGTTCTTCAGATGGAAGCACCTTGTTTACTCCCATCCCAAAAAGCAAAAAAGCACCACTCTGACGAATAACTCTAGGATTATCAAGCTTCGGCCTAACAGACTGAATTGAATACAAATGTTCTGGTACTATTACATCTTTGAAGTAAGGTTTTTCTGCATATATTGAGTGCAACAACTTACCGACCATCTTCCGTTCAGCTTCGGACTGTTCATCCTTTTTTATTAAAGGATAAACAAAATTCTCATCCATCCTTGCTAAGTTACTAATCACAGTGACGGTATCACTGCCGTGAAACTTAATTGCCTCATCTTTGATTTCGTAGATGATAACCTCACCATCAGACCCTCCCTTACCTCCACCTGCGTGAGAGTTACTCGCAAAGTACAAGGCTACCAATGGGTTGCTGGTGATATCAAGCAACCGAGTGGGAAGTCCATAATGTTGCATTTTTACAAGGTGATCAAATGCCGATTGGCAGCTTAAAAAGTCATTAGGACAAGAAGCTATCAACTGCTCGAACATAATATGCTCTCGCTCAGAGAATAAAGAGCTTTTGTCATTATTTAGATCGGTATGACGAAACACTGAAGGAAAAGGCTTATAACTTTCTTTGGTTTGACCTCGGAAAAACAATGAATAACCCTTTCTCGGCTTGATTTTAGCTATTTCAGTCACAAACGTAGAAACAGCCCCGATTTTTCTTGGTTCTTCCATAATTATCCTTAAACCTCACCTGACGCAGTCCAATCTCGAACATCAATATTTCCCGTTACTGCTGCGGAAATAAGAGCCGTTTTTCGTTCTTGCATGAGCTGAATAGCATTGATTACTCTAGTTTCTAAAGTTGATACTATTTCTAAGAACTTATATAAATGCACTGCAATATGTTTTTGCTCATTAAGTGGCGGGGTAAAGCATTTAAAATTGAGCATATCTGCAACATTCAGACTTGCTTGGTTTGCTGTTCCATGAGCGTGTAAATCTAAATGGTCTCGGTAGGCTGTTGTTTGTAATAAAAAGAATAAATAATCTCTATCAATTTTTTTATCAATAGGTTCAAAAACAACCGTATTTTGGTTCAGTAAAGTGTTATCTAACTCTTTTGGCACCATTGCAATCTGGCCTACAGCACTATTTTTCACATCGGGACTGCTACCTACAGTACTCAGTATGATATTACCTTGAGTTAAATATGCTTTCGGGTATTTTTTAATAAAGTTTATCGGAAGAAATACATCCGACTGTCTTAGAGAAAGAAGCTTTATATCGCTAGCTTTTACAACTCGAACACCATTATCGCAGAAATCAGATGTGCTAAAGGCGACACCTTTCCTCGTTTTGATTACTTTTTTAAAAGCTATTTTCACCCAATGCTCAGGTACTTCACCCAACCATTCCACACCAGAGTCTTTCATTGGTGCGTTTGGCTGCCCTTTATAAGAGATGCCTTTGGTCACTGCGTGAGAGATAACCGCTTGGCGCTTTTCTTTTAACAGCTCAATCAACTTTTCTTGTTTGTCGATTAAGGTGTCGATCTTGGCGGTTTCGTGATCGAGGAAGTTGGCTATTTTTTGTTGTTCTTCATATGGAAGATAAGGAACGCTTATGCCTACTAATTCAGTAGCATTAATTGCTGGGTAGCTAATACCCACAGAACGAGCGACAACTTCTCTGATAAAGCCTTTTGCTCGTAAGCAATAAGCAGCAAAACCCTTATCTAGTTTGCTGTTAGGTCTAATTACAGCAAAGCCTGTGGATACAATCATATTTTCAGGTGGGTTTGTAATTGGTGCGATTGCTTCTAGGTAGGTTCTTACTGTTGAAACAATAACATCACCGTTACGAACTATTCTTCTAGCTCTTGATGGTGACTTTCCAAAAGCTACTTTTTCTGTTTTTGAAATGCCTTCTACCGCAGAAACGCTACCGATATCAACGTATTCAATTATAGTCTCAGGATCTGTGGTTTCATAGATAACATCATCATTATATGTGCATAAAAACTTGAGTGATTTTGAACTCCAATGAGCGGGGATATTTTCAAGCCATTCAACACCAGATTCTTTATATTCAGGATATTCCTTATAACGACCTGTCATTATGAATGCACCTCGTTAAGTAGTTGCATTATTTCAGCCGATACTGCATCTAAATCAGCATCAATGGCTTCTAATGCTCTTGGTGGTTCATACACATAGAAATGGCGGTTGAATGGGATTTCATAGCCGACAATACCGACTTCACCATCTTTATCATCTGTTTTACTGCCCTCAATCCATGCATCTGGAACGTGTGGTAATACTTCACGGGCAAAATATTCATCAACTGACTCAGTTAGTGGCACATTTTCGTTATCACGTAAATCTGGGTTAGCTTCAATCTGACCTTTTGTTTTACATACTTCAGCTTCGTCATCGTGCTCGCCAAGATGTTTGACGATTAGTTTTAACTGAACAGCGCTGAGTTTGACTGCTTTGGCTGCGCTTTCTAGTTTGGTTTTTAATTGCTTGAGGAACTTATCACGAGAAAAGTATTTATCTTGTTCAAAGGAAGTGAGGGCATCAAGAATGACTTGTTGGGTAGTTTCATCCATTTTTAACCAAGCGTTATCGGCTTGCAAGGCTTCAAGACGTAGTGCGTCTTTTGGGTAAATAGCCAATTGAAGTGGACGCTCAACGGTAATTCTGCGATAGCCAAATGCTTTGTAATCAAAAATCTTACTAAAATCATTTTCAACAAATTGACCATAGGTTTTAACGATAATATCAATACTTTCTTCGGTCAGTTCTTTGCGTTTACTGCCTAACGATTTACGCATCGCTTGATAAAATACATTTTCAACTTCTTCAGCAGATTCACCGCCACCACTGCGCCCACGACCGCCTGTTTTAGCACGTTCTTTTGATGCGTTAATAAGCTGCACTTTACCTTTACGATTAGCTGGCTTATGGCTGGATAAAACCCAAACATAAGTAGCAATGCCCGTGTTGTAGAACATATCGGTAGGGAGTGCAACAATGGCTTCAAGTAGGTCATTTTCAAGAATGTAGCGTCTAATCTCACTTTCACCACTTCCTGCGCCACCTGTAAACAGTGGTGAGCCATTCAAGATAATACCGATACGTGAACCACCTTCATGCTGCGGACGCATTTTACTGACGAGGTGCATTAAGAATAATAACGAACCGTCAGATACTCGTGGTAAACCTGCACCAAAACGACCTTCAAAGCCTTTTTCGTTCCGCTCATCATTGATGAACTTTTCGATTTTCTTCCAATCTACACCAAATGGAGGGTTTGATAGCATATAGTCAAATTTATCAGCACGTAGTTGATCATTAGATAGGGTATTACCTAATTTAATATTATCGACCTTTTGCCCTTTAATCAGCATATCGGCTTTACAGATGGCGTATGATTCTGGGTTAAGCTCTTGACCAAAGGCTGACAATGAAGCCTTTTCATTTAGCTCATGAACATATTCCATACCTGACGATAAGAAACCACCTGTTCCTGCTGTTGGGTCATAGATAGAGCGCACTAACCCTGCTTGAGTCAGCACATCATCATCGTTACTGAATACTAATGAAGTGGTTAAACGTACAATATCCCTTGGGGTAAAGTGCTCACCCGCGGTTTCATTGGAGCTTTCAGCAAAACGTCTGATTAACTCTTCAAACACTAAACCCATGCCATAGTTACTAATATTGTCAGGGTGTAAGTCTGTTGTGGCAAAGCGTTTGGTTACTTTATACAGTAAATCTGCTTCTGCTAATTTATCGATGGTATTAAAAAAGTCGAAATGTTCAAATATCTCGCGCGCATTGGGGCTGAATGATTGAATATAACTTTCTAAGTTACTGGCCACGCCTGTTTCACCAAGGCGGTTTAAATCCATCTTAGAAGTATTGTAAAAACTGTGTTTGGCGGCGTGAGTGAGTAGTTTATCTTGCGCCTCAAAGGGCATAGCTTTTACGGCTTCATATTTGGCTAACACATCGGATTTACTTGACTCGAGCACACATTCTAAGCGTCTTAGCAGCGTGAACGGTAAAATGATCCGTCCATATTGTGATTGCTTGAAGTCTCCACGCAGAAGGTCGGCCACCGACCAGAGAAACGCTGCGGTAGAAGAGAAGTTATCAGCCATAAATATCGTCCAGTAATGAAAAGTGCTGCAATGCCTGTACACGGCAACTTAATCAAAAGACGATATCACAATTTACCTATTTCTCATCAAAAAACTGATGCTTTTAATCACAAATTAGGTATCGAATACAATAAAATACAACAAAAAACGCCTACTTGATAAGCAGGCGTTCACAGATGAAAGGCAAAGGGACTAAAGGTTATGGTTCTAATCAATAATCACTTGCTTAGGGTGCAAATTAGTCAATACTTTGATATTGGCTTCTAGTTGCGTCACTTCCCCCATTTTTTCCAACATATTTGCTAATTCATCATAAGCCACAATCTGGTCATCAATGAAGATAACAGCATGTTCATCTTCTAGATCGCCCATGTCAGCGTAGTTCTTCTCAATACGGTAAGCTTCATCTTTTCTGGAGTAACCAAGATATTTAATCGTTTTTCTTAAGTCCCCATGGTCAAATGAAACTTCATCATCTTTAATCACCATCTTTGAGTCTAGTCGTTGGAATAATAGATTAAGTCGTTTTGAATCACTGGTTATATCTTTCAAGTCTACCCAGTTAAGTATGCTATTACCTGTAGCTATACTATATGCCTCTTCTCTTTGTCCTTTTAATTCATTTAGTTGCGCGGTGATCTTTTCCATAACTTTAAGTAACGAGTTTATCATCTCGTTTTCAGAACTCAGCAGCTTATTTTCAAGAACTTGTAGTTTCTCATTGCACTTGATTATTTCGATATCTAACTTTGAAACAGTTAAGTTAGCTTTTTCATTTTGACTTAACTCCATTAACCTAGCTAAAAAGAAGTGTTCAAGGTTTGACCTAAAAAAATATAAAGGCAACAGGTAAGGGAATATTCCTTTAGAACTACATGCATTTCTAGCCAGACGTTGCTTGTAACTGCAGCGCAATACTGGCCAAGAATGTTTCGACTTTTGAATCGAACATCCATTTCCACAGTGGCCACATTGCACTAAACCGCTGAGATGCCACTCTCGGTTAGGGTTTACATTTTTATGTAGACGCTTTTCATGTACAGTTTGAGCCTTGTAATAAATCGACTCATCCACAGCAGCTTTATAAACTTTATAACGCTCAACTTCGTTGATTCGCCAGTAACCCAGAACAACATCAGATGTGATCCACTTGATAACTGTTGACGGGTTCATCCTTTGAACTTCTAGCAAATCAGGATACTTGTCCTTCAGCTGATTTAGGATATTTCGTTGCCCATTTCCAGAAAGATATAGCTCAAACATATCTTTAATAACGACATGCTTATCGTTAACAGTACCATCACTATTCAACCAAAATGGTTTTCTGATATTTGGAGTAATACCTTTTCGAGCTTCATCTCTTCGTTTATTGTAACTACCTAATACTCGTTCTTTACGATTTTGAGACTCAGAAAAAGCACCGTGAATTTCAACCAGAAGCTTAACTTGTATCCCAAGATCATCTTCTCCTTCGGGGCCATATCTTGCATCATCCTTCGCAGTTACAATGGTTACTCCAGCTTTCCAGATCTTCCGCAATAACTCTTGAGTTTCAGATACCTTCATTCGAGAAAGGCGTGAAAAACGTTCTACTAGAATAATAGAGCCATGCCTTACTCGCCCTATTTCAATATCATTAACAAGACGACCTAAGGAACCTTTATCTAAATGTGCTCCTGTATGCCCAGACAATCCTTTATCTTCATACAACCCAGCTTCTACAGCCCAATCTTTATTTCTCTCAAGCCACGCTCGCTGCTCGTTTCCTTGTCGGTACAATGAGCTACCCAACTCCTGCTTAGGACTACTGAAACGCTGATATAAATACACTTTAGTAAGATTCTTCATATTAATTGGTCGCTCAAAAAGTTTGTATGCACACCTTACCACAGTACTCACAGTTACAATGGTCGATCAGCAACTCATCCAAGGAATCTGATTTTATCGCGACATCAATCCAAGTTTGCGGTGTTTCACAGTGAAGAAATGCGTGGATGGGGGCAAGAAGTTGCAGCATGGACTCACTCAATATCATTCTGAATATCGCGCTATTTTACGCATATTTACTCATAAGCTATAGCATTAGGCTTAAGTAAACTTGACGCGCTGAACTTTTTGTTCAATAAATAATCTACACTCTAAAGAACTGAGATCCTGATCACACAGCCTCTCACTTCTCTATGTGTAACCAATCGATGGATAAAAAGACAGGACACCATTTTAACCTCGATTGTAGAGCTGTTATCAGCTCGTCTGACGTTTGGCGAGCCATTCATCAATGCTGAACAAGGATAATTATAATGATACTGAATCACTTAATGGGGCTATACACTCATCCAAAACAAGAGTGGCAAACAATTGAAAAAAACCATGAGGCACTAAAAAGTAGCTTAAGCCATGTAGTACTTATCGCCTTAATTCCGGCGGTGTGCAGCTATATAGCTACGGCTTACATTGGCTGGAATCCTGGCGCTGGCGATCCTATTTACCTTACACCACAAAGCGCCCTATTTATGTCCGCAGGCATGTATTTAGGCCTGATTGCAGGCGTATTCGCCCTTGCCTATTTAGCCTATTGGATGGCAAAAACCTTCGATGCTAACCCAACTTACACCCAAGCATTAGAGCTCGCGTCCTACACTGCAACCCCGTTGTTTATGGTCGGTTTAGCCGCATTATATCCAGTGCTATGGTTTATCATGATAGTAGGGTTGATTGGTTTAGCCTACTCAGTGTATTTACTGTACGCGGGGGTGCCTATCATTATGAATATCCCTGAAGAGAAAGGTTTTATCTACGCCAGCTCTATGGTGACAGCAGGCTTAGTACTCTTGGTGGGGCTAATGGCAACTAGTGTCATTTTATGGAGCTTAGGCTTTGGTCCTATGTACCAATAACCATTTTAATTCATCACAAATTTAATCAACAGCAACTCAAGCTCTGCGTCGCAATTGATTTGTAGCAGAAAATAAAAAAGAAGGCCGTAAAGGCCTTCTTTTTTGGGTTTAATTAACGCTCTGAGCGAGTTAGCAGATCTGTTTGACTCACTAAGCCAAACAGATCCACTTAAGCAAAATCACTCGAAAGAATCACGCAGCGCTACGGTTAAGTTAAACACTAAATTATCCGACGATGAATCTTTGCTGTCAGCGCAGAAATAGCCTTCACGCTCAAACTGATAGGCTTGTTCCGCAGGTGCATTCACTAGGCTTGCTTCAGCAAAACCGTGCACAACCACTAATGATTCAGGGTTTAACACTTCATCCACAGTCTCTGCCGCAGCAGGATTAGGATCGGTAAATAAACGCTGATAGAGACGGAATTCAGCAGGCTTAGCTGTAGATACCTCAACCCAATGGATCACGCCTTTAACTTTACGGCCATCTGCAGGGTTTTTACCTAAGGTTTCAGGATCATAAGTACAGTAAACCGTCGTGATATTGCCTTCGCTGTCTTTGTCACAACGCTCAGCTTTAATCACATAGGCATTACGTAAACGCACTTCCTTACCTGCTACCAAACGTTTGTATTGTTTGTTGGCTTCTTCTCTAAAGTCAGCCACATCAATCAATATTTCACGGCCAAAGGCTAATTCACGCGTCCCCATGCTCTCATCATTTGGATGAGCGGCCGCTTGAATGTATTCAAGCTCACCTTCAGCATAGTTTTCGATGATGACTTTCAATGGACGTAATACGGCCATCGCACGCGGTGCATGTTCGTTCAATTCTTCACGAATACACGCATCTAACATGCCGACTTCAATCATATTCTCTTGCTTAGTCACGCCGATACGTTGACAAAACTCGCGAATTGACGCCGGTGTATAACCACGGCGACGTAAGCCTGCAATCGTTGGCATACGTGGGTCATCCCAACCTGACACGAGTTTACGGGTCACAAGGTCGTTCAGCTTACGTTTAGACATCAAGGTATATTCGAGATTTAAGCGAGAAAACTCGTATTGACGAGTACGATTCGGCGCTTGAAAGTCGTTCAAATTATCCAACACCCAATCGTATAAACGACGGTTGTCTTGGAACTCTAATGTACATAAAGAGTGGGTAATATGTTCTAACGCATCAGAAATACAGTGCGTGAAGTCGTACATTGGGTAAATGCACCACTTGTCACCTGTTTGATGATGATGGGCAAAACGAATACGGTAGATGATAGGATCACGCATACACATGAATGGCGACGCCATATCAATTTTGGCACGCAGCGCACACTCACCTTCTTTAAAACCACCGTCGCGCATCTTAGCGAATAAGGCGAGGTTCTCTTCGACTGATGTGTCGCGGAAAGGACTGTTTTTACCTGGCTCTTTTAACGTGCCACGGTATTCGCGGGTTTCATCCGCATTCAAAAAACACACATAAGCCAAACCTTTATTAATCAGTTCAACCGCATATTGATGTAACTGATCAAAATAGTTTGATGAATAGCGAACATCACCATCCCACTGGAATCCAAGCCAACGCACATCCGCCTGAATAGAATTCACATAATCAATGTCTTCTTTTTCAGGATTAGTATCGTCAAAACGTAAATTACACAGACCGTTATAGTCTCGCGCTATCCCAAAATTTAAGCAGATAGATTTAGCATGACCAATATGAAGATAGCCATTCGGTTCCGGCGGGAAACGAGTCTGTACACTCGTGTGCTTACCGCTTTGTAAATCTTCATCTATGATATTACGAATAAAGTTACTCGGACGTACTTCAGTGTCCACATGACTCATGGAATTCCTCTTTGCGAACAATGGCAATTTTAAGAAAACCAGCATGATCCTACAGATCACCACTAGTTACAATGCCTAGGGTTAAAAACTCTGGTTTTTGACTGTTTGGGGTTATAACCGCGATAGTAAAACAATAAAAGCAGCCATGAAAGCTGCTTTTATCTTTGACCTAACTAAGCTGACATTTATTATTCAGTCACGCCGACTCAGTAAATCTTACTCGGTGATAATGCGGATCCCAGGAATAATCTGCTGGCTTCTTTTACCCTTACGTTTCAACCACAGATAAAAAGCGGCTAATGCAAACAAGAAGAAACCAATCCACAGACTTGATTGAACTGGGTGCTGCGTAAAGGTAGCGGCTTGATAAACTACCGTTGCAGAACCATAAGCCAGTGAGAAAGTCCACGTTGCCGCAAACGTCGCCCACCGAGAACCAAACTCATGCACTAAGGCGCCCATTGCCGCAACACAAGGAGTATAAAGTAAGATAAACAGCAAGTAGGAGAAAGCCGCAACTTTACCACTAAAACCTGCTTGTAAAGCACCAAAAGTCGATGTCGCAACACCTTGTTCTTCAGCCACGGTTTCTTTATTGGTTAAATCACCGACCGACAGTTTAAGCGGATCTTCAAGATCTAAACCAAACAAGTTAGCTGGAATCGTTGCCAGAGCCGCATTAAAGCTTTCGCTCAATGGTGCAAGCTCTTCATCTGTCGGCGCCGCGCTGCTGTATAGACTGTTTAAGGTACCAACAACCGCTTCTTTAGCGAAAATACCCGTGATAATACCGACGGTTGCAGGCCAGTTATCCTGCTCTATGCCCATAGGCGAGAAGATAGGCGTAATTTTTTGACTCGCGACACTTAGGAGTGATGCTTGGCTATCTTCATGGCCAAATGTACCATCAACACCAATAGCATTAATGAAGTTCAATAAGGTCACAACTAGAACAATCGTTTTACCTGCGCCTAATATAAAACTCTTAGTGCGTTTACCTGTACGAACCATAACAGCTTTCAGCTTAGGTAGTTCATAACTTGGCAGCTCCATCACCACAGCGCTACTGCTGCCGGGTAATAAAGTGCTTCTGAGTAATAAACCCGTACCGATAGCGGCAAAGATACCAATAATATACAGCAAGAAGACTAAATTCTGACCTGAATCAGGGAAGAAAGCCGCCGCAAATAGTGCATAAACCGGAAGACGTGCACCACAGGACATAAATGGTGCCATCATCCCTGTCACAATACGCTCACGCTCACTGCCTAAGGTTCGCGTAGCCATAATTGCAGGCACTGAACAACCAAACCCGACAATCATAGGAACGAATGCTTTACCAGGCAGGCCAATACGACGCATTAAACCGTCAACCACAAATGCAGCGCGTGCCATGTAGCCAGAACTTTCGAGGATCGACAAACCGAGGAAAAGCGCCGCAATAACAGGAATAAAGGTTGATACGGTTTGAATGCCTTGGCCGACACCGCCCGCTAAGATAGTGACCAGCCAAGCCGGAGAGCCCATGCTCGTCAAGAATGAACCGAAGTGATCGACAAACAATGCGCCAGCAAAAACATCAAAGAAATCAATAAAAGCACTGCCAATATTAATGCTGAACATAAACATCAAATACATCACAAACAAGAACACAGGAATGCCAAGCACAGGATGTAAAACGAGTTTATCTAATTTGTCACTGAGGGTGAGGAACCCTGACTCTTTCACTGAACCTTGAAAGACTTGTTCAACGAAATTAAAGCGCGTGGTCGCCACCATCACTTCAATATCATGGCCTTGCTGAGCAATAATCTGAGTACAGGAATTCACTTCATCCTGCAGTTCAGCATTTTTACAGCTACCACAACCTGAACCATTACCTAGCATAGCCAAAGCGCGGCCGCGACTTAATTGGGCATCTTTGCTGCAGAGTAACTGCACGCCCGCTTCAATTTGTTCATCATAATGAAGCACTAATGGGGCTTCTGAGACTCGGCCTTGAAGTAAATCGAGTACCTGTGCCTGCACTTTAGCGACATCGGCAGGATCTCGCGAACACACGCCAATCACAGGGCAACCAAGCTCTTGGCTCATTTTCTTTAGATCGACTTTAATCCCACGTTTGACAGCCGAATCAATTTTATTCAGCACCACCACCATAGGGATAGCGAGTTCACGTAATTGGGCTGTGAGATATAAGTGACGTTCGATATTAGTGGCATCAACTAAATTGATAATGCCATCGACACGTTGCTCGGCAAGGTATTGCTGCGCAATTTGCTCATCAAGTGAACAATCGCAACTATTACCCGCCGGAAGAAGATCGTAAATACCCGGTAAGTCTGTCAGATAGACGTCAGCACCGTTTAAGGTGAAATGACCAGTCTTTTTTTCGACCGTAACACCAGACCAGTTACCCACTTGCTGATTTGCGCCTGTTAGCGCGTTAAAGAGTGTAGATTTACCCGCGTTAGGGTTTCCTACTGTGACGCAATGAAACTGCTTAGCCATTCGTCTTTTCCACCTCAATGATGTCTGCCAAATCTCTGCGCATACAAAGTTTACTACCACGAATATCCAGTTCGAGACCAGAACCCATAGGTGCGTATCGGATCAATAAAAAACGCGTATTTGGCGTGATCCCCATGGACAACAACTTGCGCTTCACGGTTTGTGGCAGCGCCAAACGCCCCACTTCAGAAATAAGACCGCGATCGCCGGGACTGAGTTCGCTTAACTTCATTACGTATTCCACCTTGCAACAGGTTCAGCTCGAAAAACTGCGCCCATTGTAACCGAGCGATGACACTAATAACTTTACCTAGATCAAGATTTTTGATTGGTAACGATAATAGTTTTCAATTGTGTTGGGTATTATGTGATAAAAATTCCAATGAATAAACGACCAACCGAAAATAAAAATCCGCACCTTAGCATTAGTGACTATCAAGCGATGCACAGAAGTCAAAACGCTGTAAACAAATCCCACCCGAAGCAAGTGTGATCAAAATCACACTTAATCTATATCGCCTGTAAAATCATCCTTCTTTACAGTGAAAAGACCACGCAATGTTAAGCACGTGTCACACACTTGTTCTAATATTAACCGAGCTCAATAAGCTAAATTAGCAATATCGAAAGCGTAAAAATAACAAATATAAATGCACTCGGGAAAACATAACCATGGAAATAGGGCTAAAGTTCAGAAGCATAGCTAAGGCTATGCTATGTATTTTGTTATCAATCGCAAGCGTTTCGGCCTCAGCGACCCCTTGGGATGACAAAAAACCAGAAGAAGTTGTTGCGACATTAGACAAAAAATTCGCCGAAGGTAAGTATTCCGCTAAAGGCGCTGATACTTGCCTGATGTGCCACAAAAAAAGTGCCGTGGTGATGGCAATATTTGAGGGGGTTCATGGCAACCCCAATGTGAAAGATTCACCCATGGCCGATTTGCAGTGCGAAGCCTGCCACGGCCCTTTAGGGAATCATAACAAAGGTGGCAAAGAGCCGATGATCACCTTTGGCGCTAACTCCCCTGTTCCCGCGCAAAAGCAAAACAGTGTCTGCATGAGTTGCCACAATGACAGTCAACGTACCGCATGGAAAGGCAATCACCACGATAACGCCGATGTCGCCTGTAGCAGCTGCCATCAAGTGCATACCGCAAAAGATCCTATCAGCGATAAAGCCAATGAAGTCGCCATTTGTACCCAATGCCATACCCAACAAAAAGCCGATATGCACAAGCGCTCGGCGCATCCATTACAGTGGCAACAAATGGTGTGCAGTGACTGCCATAATCCCCACGGCAGTTTAAACGATTCAAGCTTGAAGCAAATGAGTGTTAATGAAAATTGCTATAGCTGTCATGCCGAAAAACGCGGCCCTAAACTGTGGGAACATGCCCCCGTCACCGACAACTGCGCTAATTGCCACAATCCCCATGGCAGCGTGAACGAAGCCATGCTGATCAGCAAACCGCCACAACTGTGTCAGCAGTGTCACGCTTCGGATGGCCATAGCAGTAATGCCTATTTTGGCAATCAAACCAATGCCTTCACTTCTGGTAATTCCTGTATGAATTGTCACGGACAAGTGCATGGATCTAACCATCCTTCTGGCAAATTACTACAGAGATAACAAGGGAATGATCATGCGAACAGCTAAAATGTCCCACCCTAGCGCTTATTTCTCCCTCACTTTGCTGGCTTGGGCGATAAGCGGTGTTTTGACTCAAGCACACGCCGAAGGTTATGAGCTGCAAGAAGCGAATCGAAGTAACATAAAGACCGAGGCATGGAGCTGTAAGCAATGCCAACTTAAGACAGGTCATATTGGCAATGTCAGTGCCAGCCTCGCTTACAACGATAGTGAGGACAGCCGTTTCGGTAACCGCACAGGGACAGATAATGATGGTCTCGTTGGCGCCGTCGGTGCGGATATGATGTACAAAACGCAGACGGGTTATCAAACCGAGCTGGTCGCGGACAAGTTAGGCTTTGACGCTGGATCTGCCATGCTCACAACCGGAAGGCCGGGAAACTATCAAATCAACTTGGGTTATAGAGGCTTAGCAAACTATAACCATAATCAACTCAAAAGCCCCTATACCTCAGTGCAAGATAAAATATTATTGCCCGATAACTGGATAACAGGCGGCACAACGCAATCTATGCCTATGTTACAGAGCAGCCTTGTTAGCCAAGATTTAAGTATTCAACGTGATCGCTTTAGTATCGGTGGTTACTACGCTGGCAAAATATCACCTGAAGGTGACAATAACAGTCACTACAAAGCCTCGCTAAACTATCAGCATGAAGACCGCAGTGGCGCAAAAAAGACCAGTGCCAATATACTCACCAATAGCGTTATGCTAGCCCAACCGATTGATGACAGTACTGATGAAGTCGATGCGAGAATTTATTTTAACGGTTCAGGCTGGCAAGCTGGCATCAATAGCCAAATCAGCCAATATAAAAATGATCACCAAGCCATGCTGTGGCAGTCTGCCTACACACCCACCTTTGGCGCAGCATACTTAGGCCAGAATGCGGTCGACCCCGACAATAAAGCCTACCGAGTTGCCGCAGAAGCCTCAGGGGGGGCAAATGGTCAAAATGTATTGATGCACGCAGGCTTTAGTCGCATGACCCAAGATGACGCCTTTATTCCAGCCACCATCAATGGCCCATCGCCCGTCCTGCCTGCCGATACCTTAGATGGCCAAGTGGATATTATTGAGATGATCCTTAAATATTCAGGCCGGATCACCCAAGACTTAAGTGTACAGGCAAGTTATAACTACCAAGACAGAGATAACAAAACGGCCAAATTAGCCTTTCCGCAGATCATCACCGACAGTATTAATCAAGGCACAGCCCAAAATAGCCTTTATGATAAGCGCACCAAAAAACTCGAACTTAAAAGCAAATACCGTTTTACCTCAGCGGCTTATGCCGAAGCGGGTTACAGCCATAATGAAAACGATTATGCCGAACTCGACCGCCAATCCATCGATGAATCTGGCGTGTTTGCTAAACTGAGTTATCGCTATTCGCCCGCATGGTCAGCTTGGTTGAAAGGAGAAGCACTAGAGCGAGATGGCAGTGAATATCATCCCGTCGCAACCACTCAAAGTTCAAGTAATCCTTGGCTACGTAAATCCTACCTTGCCGATAGAAAAAGACAGAAAGTCACCTTACACACGGATTATCAAACTGATATGGGCCTCTCGCTGGGCGCCAGCTTGCACAGTGTCGATGACGACTATCATCATACCCTAGTAGGTCTAACTCAGGTGTCCTATCTCGGTTACGACTTGTCAGCCCAATATATGCTGAGCAGTGACCTCAATTTAACCGCCTTTGTTAACCAAGATTGGCGCGATTCAGACCAAGCGGGCAGTAATTCCTTCTCGACACCCGATTGGTACAGCACTGCCGAGGAAAAATCGACCTTGATTGGTGCAGGGCTTAGTTATCAAAACCTGTTCGATCATCACCTCGATATTGGTTTGGATTACAGCTATTCCGACGGACAGAGTGATACCGAAGTGACCTACGGCATCACCAGTCCCTATGGCGATTTTTACGCCCGCAAACACAATATTAATGCCTACGCCAAATATAAGTTTGCCGACAGCATGTCGCTGCGCATCGATTGGTTATTCGAAAAATATCAAGATGCTAACTGGCAAAACCAAGGCACAAGCTGGGACACGATTCCCAACGTACTCAGTTTTGGTGATATGGGCCACGACTACAACGCTCACTACTTAGGCTTGACCTTAAGCTACCAAATGTAACTTAGGCACTGACAGCGCATTCCAAGGATAGAAATATGAACAAGTTTGCAAAAATTCGCACTCAATTCAGTCTTATGCTGGCCTTAGTCTCCCTATTAAGCGCCTGTGGCGGTGATAACGGCCAAGATGGTAATCCCGGTGAGCCTGCGAAACCGCCTGCATTAACGATAACTAGCCTTAACATCATGGTCGATAAAGTCGCGATGACAGATGGCATTGCTCAAGTGGATTTTCAAGTAAGCAATCAAGATGATGAAGCCGTGATTGGTATCCCATCGGCGACATTTATTGCCGCGCAGCTTCTCCCCCAAGGTTATACAGGCGCGGGGAATAGCAGTGAATGGCAGCACTTTACCGCTGAAACCTGCGCAGCAACTTGCCCTGGCAGTCTCACAGATCATAAAAACGGTCACTACAGTTACACCTTCAGCACAGCATTTAATGGCATGAATGGAATGACGTTTATGCCCGAAGCGACCCAAAGAATGGTGGTCAAAATTGGCGGCGATAAACTTGCTGATAACACGCCCTTACCTATAACCAATCAGCATTATGACTGGCAATCTTCAGGTAGTAATGTCGCTTACACCCGCAACTTAGTCACAATAGAGACCTGTAATAGTTGCCACAGTAATCTAGCTTTCCATGGCAGTAGATATAATCAAATCGAAACCTGCGTCACCTGCCATAACAGCAAAAAGGTCAGTAACCCTGCGGATATTTTCCCACAAATGATCCACAGCAAACATTTAACCGGCTTCCCGCAACCCATTAGTGACTGCCAAACCTGTCACGTCGATAAGGCTGAGTTAACCGAACAGCAAAACTGGCGCAGAATCCCGACCATACAAGCCTGTGGTGCCTGTCATACACAGATCAATTTCCCCGCAGGCGAAGGACACCCAGTGCAAACAGATAACAGTAACTGCGTGGCGTGTCATAATGCCGACTGGACCGCAAGCGTACACAGTGATGAAGCTAAAAACGCGGCATTGATGCAATTTAGCCCAAGGATCACCAGCGCCAGTATGGATGCCAATGGCACGGTCACTGTTGCGGTTAAACTAATGAATCCAGCCACAGGAACTGTGTATAGCGAAAGTGCCAATAAGCTAAAATTTATCAATGATTTAAGGATATATGCCAACTGGGGAACCAGTTTTGATTATGCGACCCGTTCAGCTCGCTCGATTAAACTGCCGGAATCCACGCCCATATCAGGCTCTAATGGCATTTATACCTATACGATAGCGGGCCTTACCGTGTCAGCAGGCACTGAAACGGATCATGGTGGACTTGCGATTCAAGGCAGAGTCTGTGCCAAAGATAAAGTACTGGTTGATTGCACGACTGAACTGGCGGAAGTGTTAGTGATTAAATCCAGCCACAGTTATTTTGATATGGCAGCATTGAGCAATGAAGGTCGCCGTAGCGTTGTGAGTAATGCAAGCTGCGGTAATTGCCATGGTGATCAAAAACTGAATATTCACGGCTCACGTAACGATCTCGATGGTCAATGCCAGCTATGCCATAACGCCAATATGCTGGCCGATGCGACGGCAGCCAATCCTTCAATCACGTCATTTGACTTTAAGCAGCTGATCCACGGTATTCACACCAGTCAATTCACAGGGTTTGAAAGCCTAAACTACCCAGGAAAAATCGGTAACTGTGCCCAATGCCATGTTAACGATACTGCGGGAATTTCTACCGTCGCCCTCCCCTTAAATTCAGCGGTGCAACCCCTTGCCCTCAATAACGGCACTTTTACCAGCCCAATTGCCGCTGTGTGTAGCAACTGCCATTCAGATACCAGCACTCATAACCACATGGCTCAGCAAGGTGCTGTTTTTGCAGGTACAAAATCCGATGCAACCGCAGGAACTGAAACCTGTGCTTTCTGTCATGGACAGGGCGGAGTCGCGGACGTGTTGAAAGTGCATCCAATAAACTAACCCTATGATGCTGGCCTAAAAAGGCCAGCAACTGCAGATATAAAAGGAACTCATACGATGCAGCCATCTACTCCTAAAGAAATAGTCAGATCTCAGTCACATTACCCGCCTAAAGTGACTGATAAATACCAGTGACTTAGTTAGCCTTACAGATGGAAAACTAATTCCACACATCTTATGCGGGTAATGAGATTTATTCTTATTTGCCAAGCGTTTGATGATGATTACAACTATTGCAGGGAAATATCATGATGAAACGGTTCAATTTCAATACCGCAACAAAAGCGATGTTGGGTGCCGGTTTACTCTCTCTACTACTCGCCGGTTGCGGTGGTAGTGACGGTAAAGATGGTGAAGACGGAAAACCTGGCGTTGTCGGTGTTAATATCGATTCAACTCCTACACTGAAAGCAAGTTTCACTAACGCCACAGTCGATGCAGGTAAAGTGACTGTTAATTTCACATTAGAAAATGCGAATGGTGTGGCTGTACTTGGCTTGAATAAAGATCACGACATTCGCTTTGGTATTGCGCAACTTAGCCACGTAACAGTAGCAACAGAAGATCCAGCAAAACCCGCTGACCGCGGTTACCAATGGCAAGCCTATATCAATACGAAAAAAGAACCTGGCACAGTGCCTTCTGGCGTGGATAACCTCAATCCATCCGCTCAATATCAAGCCAACGTTGAAGCTGCAGCCAAGTGTGATACATGTTTAGTCGATCATGGTGATGGCAACTACAGTTATACCTATCAAGCCAATATCGCCAATGTCACTGAGCCCTTAGCCATCACTTACAGCGCTGAAGCGACTCAACGTGCAACCTTAGAGCTTGAGTTACCACAACTTTCAGCAAACGCACATTTTGACTGGCAGCCTTCAACAGGTAAAACAGAAGGAATCCAAACACGTAACGTTGTTTCAATAACAGCCTGTTACACCTGTCACCAACCAGAAAGTTTAGAGTTACACGGCGGCCGCAGAGTTGATATTGAGAACTGTGCATCTTGCCATACGGCAACATCTGGTGACCCTGAATCAGGCAATAGCATTGAATTTACTTACATGATTCATGCTATCCATAAAGGTGGCGAACGTCATACCTATGATGAAACTGGAGCGGAAGTTCCTGCACCATATAAAATTGTGGGGTATGGCGGTAAAGTCATTGACTATGGCAAGGTTGGTTTCCCATTAAAACCTGCCGCGGATTGTGCAGCCTGTCACGTAGAAGGAACGAACGCGCCAGCTAATGCCGATCTATTTAAGGCTGATTTAAGTAATCAAGCCTGTATTGGTTGTCACACTGAAAAACCATCTGCTCACCACAGCAGCAATGACTGTGTTGCCTGTCATAATGCAACTCAACCCTACGGTGGAACAGGCAGTGCGGCTAAACGTCATGGCGATGTGTTGAAAGCATATAAAGACGCAGAAGCAATGAGCGTGAAATTCACTGACATTACTGCTGATATCAATGGCAAACTAACATTCAAAGTTCAAATATTAGATGGCTCTGGTAGTGCTGTAGATAAAACCTTAATAAATCAGTCCAGTAGAGTGCTTATTGCATGGGATAGTGATAAGAACTACCCCGAATATGCTTCAGCCTCTTCTCGTCGAGTTGCATTGTCGGAAGGTACATTTGATCCTGCTAGCAAAATTTATTCGTTAACTGCTAGTAAAATGGTATTTCCTGCAGACGCAGTAGGAAAAACTTTCGAACTATGGTCAACTCTTGAAGCTTGTTTCAACAATGGTGGTTACGGCGTTGCTGATGTTGTAATGACAGATTGTACGACAGAAAATGTGCGCAAAATTATGATAAAAGAAGCGCCATTCAATTTTGTTTGGAACGGCACAGCTGCAGATCAAAGTACCAAACCAGGTGTGCGTCGTGGAATTATTGACACAGCTAAATGCCAAGGCTGTCACAATCAACAAATCCATCATTATGACAATGGTGTAAACTGCCAAGCCTGTCATACATCTGACAAAACCCTTAAAACCGATTCAAGCTATCCAGGTGGCAAAATCCCAACTAGCTTTGCTTGGAAAGCTCACGAACGTGAAGGCCATTATCTAAAATATGCAGGCGTACAATCAGGCACTGTACTTAAAACCGATTGTGCTACATGCCATACCGTAGATAAATCAAACGTCATTACAGGTATTACCTTAGGCCGTGCACCTGAACGTGCATGGCGTTTTGGTGACATCAACAATAAAGGTGCCGATATTTGGGTATCTTCTGATGCAGGCGCATGTTTAAGCTGTCACCAGAAATATCTCTCTGATGCGGCTAAATCGCACATTGAGACTAATGGTGGTATCTTAAACGGTAAAGACGCAAAAGATGTACAAACTCGTGCATCTGAAAGCTGTGCAACTTGTCATACTCCAGCTCAATTGAGTGAAGTCCACGGTAACTAAACAGATTTAACGCTCTCATTCAGAGCAATGTTTTTATCGTTATTAAAGAGAGAGGTTGTTACCTCTCTCTTTATATTCTTCCCTTTCAAAACCCCGCTGTTTTTTTGTTCTAAAATCATTTTTACCTCTCGCTTTAAATACCTCTTTAGAAATAGAAAGATCCAAGTCACACATTAGCAAAGGCCTTGGAGATTTTAAGGTCATGTTAGGTTAGCCTTTCCTTGGGGAATTCTATTTCCAGCATCCACTTAAGTCGCTTCTAATGACCAAAAACACAGACATAGAATCTGTTGGCTCTAGAACATAGCGTTTAAGCAATGCCAAACCTATGCAGGGAAAAAAATGATGAACGCACAAACAACTAAAATCGCACTGCTGTTAGCAGCAAGTGCAGTCACTATGGCCTTAGCTGGCTGTGGTGGCAGCGATGGTAATGATGGTAATCCCGGTGAACCTGGTGGCGAACCTGCTCCAGCGATTCAAACACTTAATTTCGCCTTTGACAAATCTGTCGTCACTAACGGTATTCCGAGTGTTGAGTTTACCGTCACTAACGAAAATGATTTACCCGTTGTTGGCCTACAAAAAATGCGTTTTGCCGCAGCACAATTAATCCCACAAGGCGCAACTGGTGCAGGTAATGCGTCACAATGGCAATACTTTGGTGATGAAACCTGTGATGTCGCTGCAACATGCCCTGGGACTTTCGTTGACAAGAAAAACGGTCACTACAGTTATACTTTTAGCATGAACCTGACCGCTAACACTAAAGTCACCTATAACGAACAGTTAGCTCAACGGGTATTAATCCGCGCTTATAACACTCCGCTTCCCGATGGTACTCAAGTACCAAACAGTAACGCCTTTGTCGACTTCACTGCCGATACTGGCGCACTGCCAACATATAGTCGCAAAATTGTCGCCACAGAAAGCTGTAATACTTGTCACCAAGATTTAGCCAATGTTAAACATGGCGGCGCGTATTCTGACGTTAATTACTGTGCAACTTGCCACACAGCCGGAAAAGTCGGTGTTGGTAAAGAGTTCAATGTTCTCGTTCACGCTAAACACAAAGACCTCACCTTAGGCTCATTAGAAAGCTGTCAAAGCTGTCACGCAGCAAATGAGGCTACGCCTGATTGGAGTAATTGGTCACGTATCCCAACTGCTGCCTCATGTGGAAGCTGCCATAGTGCAGTGGACTTTGCTGCTGGTAAAGGTCACTCACAACAGCTAGATAACTCTAACTGTATCGCCTGTCATAACAGCGATTGGACTGCAGAACTGCACACAGGTAAGACTGCTGACAAAAAAGCCGTTATCGCTCAGTTAGGTATGTCAGCAGTACTTGCTGGTCAAGCTGATGATACAGCAGTATTAACCGTGTCTATCTTAGGCAAAGATGGTAATGCAATAGATGCGGCAACCGTTCAAGATAAGATTAAACGTTTAGAGTCCGTTACCAACGTTGGCCCTAACTTCCCGATCATGGGCTACAACCCAAGTCCAGGTAGCGGTAAAGCGAAAATAGCGAAAGACTTAGTCAAAGATGGCGCACTGCAAGAAGGTGTAACCTTAGTTGACGGTAAATTGGTCTTTACAACACCCGTTCTACCTTTCGGTGCAGGCGATACTGATACCGCCTTTACCATTATCGGTTTAGAAGTGTGTAGCACTGGTACAAGCTTAACCGCATGTACCGCAGACAGCGCAACAACGAGCATGAAAGCTGAACTAGCTTTTGGCACTAAGTCTGGTAAAGCACCGAGCATGCGTCATGTTAACTCAGTTGAGTTTGGTACCTGTCAAGGTTGTCACGGTGATAGCTTCGAAATTCACAAAGGCCACCATGCGGGTTTTGTGATGACAGAACAGCTATCACATGCAAAAGATGCCAGCGGTAAGCCAATCGTCGGTGTGGATGCGTGTGTCGCTTGTCATACCCCAGATGGTACCTATGCAAGTGGTGCTAACAAAGGTGCGTTGGAGATGAAGTTACACGTTGTTCATGGTAAACAAGGTGTCATCAAAGAATGTACCCAATGTCATAACGACTTCAACCTAGATGCATTCAAGGTCAAAGGCGCTCTGGCAACAACTGCGGGTAAATACACCACGCCAATCACTGCCACTTGTACTTCATGCCACGCGCCAGAATCTATTGGCCACGGCTTAGAAAATATGGGCGCGATTGTGAACGGTGATTATGTTCAAGCCAATCAAGCGGCGCAGTCAGAAACCTGTTTCTACTGTCACAAACCCACACCAACAGATCACACTCAGGTGAAGATGTAATTTGCCCAAGCAGGGGGAGTTCGCTCCCCCTTTCTTGAATTTTGTTGGGACAAATTGGGAAGCCTATTATGAAGAACAGCCTAAAAATGAAAAACCTACTGCCGGCACTTGTCATCTCCATGGCAATGTCTGCAGTGATGTCTTTATGCATCACACCGAGTGCACACGCCTCAAAGTGGGATGACAAAATGACTCCAGAACAAGTCGAAGCCACCTTAGATAAGAAGTTTGCCGAAGGCAGCTACTCCCCTAAAGGTGCCGATTCTTGTTTGATGTGCCACAAAAAATCTGAAAAAGTGATGGACCTTTTCAAAGGTGTCCATGGCGCCATTGATTCATCAAAGAGCCCAATGGCTGGCCTGCAATGTGAAGCCTGTCATGGTCCTATGGGTCAACACAATAAAGGCGGCAACGAGCCGATGATCACTTTTGGTAAGCAATCGACCTTAAGTGCAGAAAAACAAAACAGTGTCTGTATGAGCTGTCACCAAGATGATAAACGCGTATCTTGGAACGGTAGTCACCATGACAATGCCGATGTCGCTTGTGCCTCATGTCACCAAGTGCATGTCGCAAAAGATCCTGTGTTATCAAAAAACACCGAAATGGAAGTCTGTACTAGCTGCCACACTAAGCAAAAAGCAGATATGAATAAACGCTCGAGTCACCCACTAAAATGGGCTCAAATGACCTGTAGCGATTGTCATAATCCCCATGGGAGCATGACAGATTCCGATCTAAACAAGCCTAGCATTAACGAAACCTGTTACTCCTGCCACGCCGAGAAACGCGGCCCAAAACTGTGGGAACATGCACCCGTCACTGAGAACTGTGTGACTTGCCACAATCCTCACGGCAGTGTGAATGATGCCATGTTGAAAACCCGCGCACCGCAGCTGTGTCAACAATGTCACGCTAGCGATGGCCACGCCAGCAATGCTTACTTAGGTAACACTGGTTTAGGTTCAAACGTCGGCGACAATGCCTTTACGGGTGGAAGAAGCTGTTTAAATTGCCACAGTCAGGTCCATGGTTCAAACCATCCATCTGGCAAGCTATTACAGCGCTAAGGAGACGAGAAAATGAAATTTAAACTCAATTTGATCACTCTGGCGTTACTAGCAAACACAGGTTTTGCAATAGCGGCCGACGGGTATGGCTTAGCCAATGCCAATACAGAAAAAGTCAAAATGTCCGCTTGGAGCTGTAAAGGCTGCGTTGTTGAAACGGGTACGTCTGGCACTGTGGGTGTTGGCGTGGGTTACAACAGCGAAGAGGATATTCGCTCGGCGAATGCCTTTGGGACTTCAAACGAAGTTGCAGGTAAATTTGATGCCGATGTCACCTTCCGTGGTGAGAAAGGCTATCAAGCCAGCGTTGAAGCTTATCAACTGGGCATGGATGGTGGCCGTTTAGATGTCAATGCGGGCAAACAAGGCCAGTATAATGTCAATGTAAACTATCGCCAAATCGCCACTTACAACAGTAATAGCGCCTTAACGCCCTACTCTGGTGTCGGCAGCGATAATTTAACCTTGCCAGACAACTGGGTAACTGCGGGTTCAAGCAGCCAGATGCCGTTACTGATGGATAGCCTAAATGCCTTAGAACTGTCGCTCAAACGTGAGCGCACAGGGTTAGGTTTTGACTATCAAGGTGAATCGCTGTGGAGTACGCATGTGAGCTACATGCGTGAAGAAAAAACCGGCTTGAAAAAAACATCAGGTGGATTCTTTAACCAATCCACGATGTTAGCTGAGCCAGTTGATTACACCACTGACTCCATTGAAGCCGGCATTAAACTAAAAGGCGATCGTTGGTTCACTGCACTTAACTACAATGGCTCAATTTTTAAGAACGAGTACAACCAGTTAAACTTCGACAGTGCCTTCAATCCGACCTTTGGTGCTCAAACCTCTGGCACACTAGCCCTTGACCCTGACAACCAGTCACACACAGTCTCGCTCATGGGCCAATACAACGACAATACCAATGTGTTAACAGGTCGTGTGCTTGCGGGACAAATGAGTCAAGACCAAGCATTAGTCACTTCAGGCTATGGCTATCAAGTGCCGACAGAGGCCGTTGATGCCAAAGTTGACCTCACAGGGTTAAACTTAAAAGTCGTCAGTAAAGTGACTAACTCACTGCGCTTAAGTGGTAGCTACGACTATAGCGACCGTGATAACAATACTCAAATTGAAGAGTGGACCCAAGTCAGCATCAACAATGTCAATGGTAAGGTGGCCTATAACACCCCTTACGATAACACTAGCCAACGCTTCAAAGTGGCGGCGGATTATCGTATTACCCATGGACTGAAGCTTGATGGCGGCTATGACTTCAAACGTGACGACCGTAATTATCAAGACCGTGAAACCACGGATGAAAATACTGTTTGGGCACGTTTGCGCGTTAACAGCTTTGAAACTTGGGATATGTGGGTTAAGGGCAGTTACGGTCAGCGTGATGGCTCGCAATATCAAGCTTCTGAATGGACATCTTCTGAAACCAACAGCCTGTTACGTAAGTACAATCTGGCTAACCGCGACAGAACCCAGATTGAAGCTCGAGTCACCCACTCGCCAATCGACAGCTTGACCATAGATTTCGGTGCCCGTTACGCATTAGATGACTACTCTGACACAGTTATTGGCTTAACTGAGTCAAAAGACACCAGTTATGATGCCAACATCAGCTACATGATCACCGATGATTTACTGGCGACAGCCTTCTACAACTACCAAATCATTGAGTCTGAACAAGCGGGAAGCAGTAATTATAGCACCCCAACGTGGACAGGATTCATTGAAGATAATGTAGATGTGGTCGGAGCAGGCCTGAGCTACAACAACTTGCTTGAGAACAAGTTACGCATGGGATTGGATTACACTTATTCAAACTCCGACAGTAACACTCAAGTCAGACAAGGTATCACAGGCGACTATGGCGATTATTTTGCCAAAGTGCACAACATTAACTTATATGCTCAATATCAAGCCACCGAGAAAATGGCGCTGCGCTTGGATTATAAAATCGAGAATTATAAAGACAATGATGCCGCCAATGATATCGCCGTCGATGGGATCTGGAACGTCGTAGGCTTTGGCAGCAATAGCCATGACTACACAGCGCAAATGATCATGCTGAGCATGAGTTACAAACTCTAATCGATACTGTTCATAACACGAAAAGCCCGCATTTTGCGGGCTTTTGTTTAAGCGCAGCATTATCTTTTAAAGCGATAACATCATGGCAGATAACAGTAAAAATCTTGAATAAGATCAGACTCTGGCGCGAAAGTCCGCCCATAAAAACCTTAATCCTTGAGTTTTGGCTCACTTTAGCGGATCTTAATTCAATCTTTTAGTTAATCCTCTGAGCCAATGCGTATTTATTCTTCAATCTCCCAATCTCAGTGGCTGTTATCAATTCCCGCACTAGTGGGGCTAAGCCTATTACCCTTACCCGCCATGGCGTTCGACCCATCGGGTGGCGCAGCGAGCCTATTTATCATTTTAGGCCTAGGTGGTTTTACCTTAATCAATCTGTTTCTACAGGGCTTATTCTTTTTTGCGGGTCAGTATCGCAGCGCCACTTTTGCTAAACGCCATGTATTAAGCGCACTAATAGTGCCATTAATTGCCATTGCGTTAGCCATTTATGATCATAGAGGTTGGAGTGATTTCGCCCTTAACTTAGGCATTATCTGTGTCGGTATTGGACTGATTTTATTGCCACTACAGCTTTGCCAAATCGATAAACCCACCAATCGCAATGCTGATTGGATCATCAGCCTAGGGGCATTATTCATCTTAGCTCTGAGCTATGTGATTGCCCCCTTAGCCCTCTTTACGATTGTACTGGCCCACATCTGTTTAGCTTCAAGCCCAAATCAAATTCCTAAGATATTAAGTTATATCGGTTTAATCCTTGGCTATTCTCTTTTTGGCTACTGGGTATATCAAACAGTGATGATGCTCCAATCCTGATTGAAAATGAATGAGCAACGATAAAATTAGCGATTAAATTGACTAAGACGAATCTCACTAAAGCGCCATCGCCACTTTGCGTAACTGTACCGCCATCATGCTCGGCATCAATGGCTAAACTGCTGGCAAAAATCAGCGCCTGTACTTTATGTCAGGCCCATTTACCCTTAGCGCCCAAGCCGATATTACAGGCCAGTACCCAAGCGCGAATTTTGATTGCAGGCCAAGCTCCGGGCGTGAAAACCCACCATAAAGGCATACCTTTTGACGATGCCAGCGGTGAACGGCTGCGCACTTGGTTGAATGTCACGCGGGAGCAATTCTACGACCCCAATCTTTTTGCCATTATCCCTATGGGATTTTGTTTTCCGGGCAGTATCGAAAAAAACGGTAAAAAGCAGGGTGATAAACCACCGCGCCCCGAATGCGCTGCCACTTGGCATCAGGCCTTGCTCGCCCTAATGCCGCAAATAGAGCTAATTGTGATCCTCGGCCAATATGCCATCGACTATCATCTATCGCGCGAATCGTCCAAGGCCGTAAACCCCACTTTGCCGATCACTGAGCCTCAAACAACCAGCAGTAAAATTTCGACCAGCGCTAAAGTAAAAGCCATCCGCAAACTGAAACCAATAACTGTGACCCAAGCATGCGCGCAATGGCAGCAATATTGGCCTAAGTATCTTGTCTTGCCGCACCCAAGCCCGCGTAATAATCTTTGGCTTAAGCAGCATCCTGAGTTTGAACGCGATATGCTACCCAGATTAAGAATGCGTATTGCATCCCTGTTAAACCTTCAACCCCACTAGGCGCCTGTATGTATCTACTTGATTCTGTCATCGCTAAGCAAATTGTGAGTCGCACAATGAAAATCATTGGCCACAATATCAATGTGATGAACGGCCAAGGGGTGATTTTAGGCTCAGGCGACCCTAAGCGTATAGGGTCAACCCACGAAGGCGCGCTGCTGGCGATTGCCCAAAATCGCAATGTGGAGATCAGTCAAGAAGTCGCCTCAGGGCTGCATGGCGTTAAGCCAGGCATCAATTTACCCTTACATTATCAAGGACAAATTATCGGCGTCGTCGGCATTACCGGTGATCCGCGAGAGCTCACCCATTATGGTGAGTTACTTAAAATGACTGCCGAAATGATTGTTGAACAAGCCAACCTGCAGGATAAATTGCAATGGGAGAATCGCCAGCGTGAAGAGTTTATTCTGCAACTGATCAAAGCAGAAACCGATGATGCACAGTTGCACCGCTGGGCAAAACAGCTCGACATTGATATCAGCCTGCCAAGAGTCGCGGCCATTATTGAGATCAGCGAGAAAAACATCCAGAAACACCACTTAAAGACCGACACCACCCCATCGGCCTTGTACTTAGCTGAGGTATCCACTCAGCCCGCCGATGAACGTAGCCCCAGAGTCAGTGAAACCCTCAAGCAAGTGCTGCATCTATTGCAATATCCTGACCGTGGTAACTTGATTGCCATGACCTCAATGTCGCAGTTGGTGATCCTAAAGCCTGCTTTTTTAGATGGAAAACAATGGGATCCTGAGCTTGAAAATCAGCGTATCGATAAGCTGTTGCAGCGCTTACCCGCCCAAATGGATTTAAACTTTAAAATTGCCCTAGGCCATTTCTTCCCGGAAAAAGGTGGGATAGCGCGCTCCTATCACACGGCTCAAGAAACCTTAGCACTCGGTAAGCAGCTCAATGCAGAAGGGAATAAATACCTGTTTGAAGATTATTCCCTACAAGTGTTACTTGCAGGGCTAAAACATGACTGGCGCGGTCAGGCGCTGGCAACGCCCTACCAGCAACTCGCCAAGGCGGACAAAAACGGCCAATTACGCAAAACCTTAGCGGCTTATATCACCCACTTTGGCGATGCACAGCAATGCGCGAATGCCCTGTTTATTCATCGCAATACACTGAGATATCGCCTTGATAAAATTCAGCAAATCACCCAAGCCGACATTCAATCCCTACATGGATTATTAAGCCTGTATCTTGGGCAATTAATTGATACTTCGACTCGCTTAACTTAACGCTCAAATGACTTAACAACTCAACAGATTTGCCAGAAAAAAGCCCGCAGATGACGGCGCCGACCTGATGGCCAGATCAATTGAGTAAAACTTGGCCTGTACTAAAAAATTAATTGAAAGATTTATACCGTATCCTCTTTCCTATCCTTTCATATAGTATCGCGTCGATATGCTAGCGCTCTCGACTTAGTCCATTGAAAGGAATGATAATGACCTCAATCAAACTGACTTTACTCGCCAAAGCTTGTCTCATTAGCGGCATTGCGCTGACTTCACCTTCGTTAATCGCGGCCGAGAAAACCATTCCCGAACTGGTCGATGCCGTCAACGGCACACCCGATGCGGCAAGTCGCGAGGCGGGTAAAAATGTCAAACTGCGTAATCACACTAAGGGATTTTGTACCTCGGGCAGTTTTAAACCAAATCCACAATTACAACAAACGTTGGCAATTCCATTTTTTAATCAAGATAGTATCAAGGTCACAGCCCGCTTTTCCCTCGGCGGTACAAATCCGCAGATCTCAGATAAAACCGCTGGGCGCTTTATGTCACTCAAAATTGACGGCGATAAAGAAAACCTTAACTTTGTCACCACTAACGTTCCTGTTTTCTTTGCCAAAAATCTCGAAGAATTTTTTAACTTTCAGACCAAAGTGAAACAAGGCCCTGAAGGTAAACAGTGGCTTATTGATAATCAACCCAGCGCCAAAGCTTTTTTCGACTACGTTAGACAGTTGCCTCCCAGCCCAAGTTTTGCCAACAGCCGCTACTTCGGTGTAAATAGTTTCCTGTTCAGCACGCCAAAAAACAGTGTTCAACAAGGTGAAACGGTCGCGGGTAAATGGATTTTTGAACCTGTCGCAGGTACTGCCGCGCTGTCAGCCAGTGAACTTGCCAATCTCAGTGATGATTTTTTAAAGGCGGAATTACTCGAGCGCATTAAAACCCAGCCAGCACAATGGAACCTTTATATTCAACTCGCCGAAATGGGGGATGAGATTAATGACCCAACTGTGATCTGGCCTGAAACTCGCCAGCGTTTACTGGTAGGCCAAGTGATGATTAACGGTGAGCGAGACAGCGATCCCCAAGTTCAACAGTGCGATAAAGGCATATTTAACCCACTGTTATTACCTAAGGGTATTACTGCATCTGCCGATCCCATACTCAATGCCCGCACCGCCGCCTATGTAGAATCCTTTATTCGTCGTCAATAAAGATGTCGAGTTAAGTCCCTCCTGTTTAGGATTGGCAAATAGCCCTATTTGCCAATCCTTATCGACAAGCGCCTCCCTTACCGACAAAACGCCTCCTCCTGCATTCGAATTCACCTAAGCATTTTTGTGCATGAGCACAAAAATGGCGAAACATAACGCGGTAATTCCGTGGATTTAGCCAAAGCTATTCAAACATACCTGCACAATAATAGGATGACCTTAAAGCAGCCCTCATTTGGACTCAGGCCCAAATAAGCACTGCGCCCTACAATATAAGTCAAAAAACTTACTCAAAAACTTCAGCCAAGAACTGAACGGGACAAACTATGAACTTAGTGCTTATTCTCATCGGCGTGATTGCATTTATTGTTATCGCGACCTCAAAATTTAAACTCCACCCCTTTTTAACCTTAATTCTGGCCGCCTTTATCGCGGCCTTCGCCTATGGTCTGCCAAGCGGAGAAATCGCTAAAACCATTACCACAGGGTTTGGCAATATTTTAGGCTATATCGGCTTAGTGATCGTCTTAGGCACTATCATAGGGATTATTCTGGAAAAAAGCGGCGCCGCCATCACCATGGCCGATGTGGTGATCAAGATATTAGGTAAACGCTTCCCGACACTCACTATGTCAATTATCGGTTATCTCGTGTCTATTCCGGTCTTTTGTGACTCGGGTTTTGTGATCTTAAACTCACTGAAACAATCGATGGCGAACCGCATGAAGGTCTCTAGCGTCTCCATGAGCGTTGCCTTAGCCACAGGTCTGTACGCCACTCACACCTTTGTACCGCCAACGCCTGGCCCTATCGCCGCCGCAGGCAACTTAGGCTTAGAGTCCAACTTAGGTTTAGTGATCGGTGTGGGTCTCTTTGTGGCCGCTGTTGCGGCACTCGCGGGTATGTTGTGGGCAAACCGCTTTGCCGATGTTGAGCCCGATGGTGAAGGCGCAGAAGAACTTAAAGCGCAGGCCAGCGACTATGAAACGCTGAAAAAAAGCTATGGTACGTTACCAAGCCCATTAAAAGCTTTCGCACCAATTTTTGTGCCTATCGTATTAATTTGTTTAGGTTCTATCGCTAACTTCCCTTCAGCGCCTTTGGGTAAAGAAGGTGTGTTTGATGCGCTCGTGTTCCTCGGTCAGCCCGTTAATGCCCTGATGATTGGCCTGTTTTTATCCCTGCTGCTGTTAAAGGGTGAGAATAAGATCAGCGAATTTAGCGAACGCATCAGCCAAGGGCTCGTCACTGCCGCGCCGATTATTTTAATCACAGGTGCAGGTGGTGCTTTTGGTGCGGTATTAAAAGCCACGCCTATAGGTGACTTTTTGGGCACATCACTGTCGGCACTGGGTATCGGTATCTTTATGCCATTTATCGTCGCTGCCGCGCTTAAGTCAGCGCAGGGTTCATCGACGGTAGCGTTAGTCGCAACCTCTGCACTGGTTGCGCCTATGCTTGGCGATATTGGTCTTGGTAGCGATATGGGCCGAGTGTTAACAGTAATGGCAATTGGCGCAGGTGCGATGACCGTTTCCCACGCCAATGACAGCTTCTTTTGGGTCGTCACCCAATTTAGCCGCATGAGTGTCAAACAAGCCTATAAAGCCCAAACTATGGCGACCCTAATCCAAGGTGTAACGTCCATGGTAACTGTGTATGTGCTAAGCCTAGTGTTGCTCTAATATTAATAAGTTCTTGATTCAATATTGTCCCTTGGGCACATACCGTGCCCAAGATATATCTCTGTTATACGCCCTAATAATTGCAACAGATTAATGTGCCAGTGATGGATATAAATGCCTTTATATCACCTCAGTTTTAGCACAGGGATGTTGTTGCGCCCAACGTAAGTGGCATTGGGTTTAGTGTTCAATATTGAGCCCTGTTTTATCCCATTTAGCTGTAGGATTTTTAATGAAAATAGTTATCGCCCCCGACTCATTTAAAGAAAGCTTAAGCGCGCTCGAAGTGGCCAACGCCATCGAACAAGGCTTAAAACAAGTGATACCCGACTGCGACATAATCAAAATACCCGTTGCCGATGGTGGCGAAGGCACAGTGCAATCTATGGTGGACGCCACGGGCGGCAGTATTGTCAGCTTAGAGGTCATGGGGCCACTGGGGCATAGAGTGCAAGCACACTATGGCATCCTTGGTGAAGGCATTCTCGGCGCTGCGATCAATACAAGTTCTGCTTCAGTTTCACGTGCAGATCCAACGAACAAATCGCCACATCGAGGCGCGATTGCCGTGATTGAAATGGCCTCAGCCTCAGGTCTGCACCATGTGCCGAGGGAGCAACGTAATCCGCTGCTTACCACAAGTTATGGAACAGGCGAGCTGATTTGTGATGCGCTTAATCGGGGGATAAAGCACATCATTTTGGGGCTGGGCGGCAGTGCCACCAACGATGGCGGCGCGGGTATGGCCCAAGCGCTGGACATTTTATTGCTCGATAGCCAAGGTAAAACCTTACCTTCTGGCGGCGCAGCGCTGGCGAACCTTGCCCAAATCGATGTATCAAACGCTCATCCACTTTTACGTGAGTGCAGCTTCGAAGTTGCCTGCGATGTTGATAATCCACTGTGCGGTGAACGCGGTGCATCGGCAATTTTTGGTCCGCAAAAAGGTGCGACGCCCGAGATGGTTAAGCAGCTAGATGCCGCTCTTGCCCATTATGCCGATGTGATTGCCCGCAATGGCATTAGCGATCACCGCGATCATGCCGGGGCTGGCGCGGCTGGCGGTATGGGTCTTGGCGTGATGGCTTTTTTAAATGCCGAGCTTAAACCTGGGGTTGAGATTGTAATGCAAACCGTTGGCCTTGCGGATAAAATCCGTGGCGCCGATTTAGTGATCACAGGTGAAGGCCGCATCGATGGTCAAACCGTGTTTGGTAAAACCCCAATGGGCGTGTTAAAGCAAGCCAAACTGCAGGGCATTCCCACTATCGGTATCGCGGGCTGCCTCGGTGAAAACGCTAATGCCATATTGGATCACGGTATGGCGGCTATCTTCCCTATCATCCCGCACTTAAGTCCGCTTGATGATGTGCTGGCCAATGCCAAACTAAACCTTTGCAATACCGCCCGAAATATCGGCGCGGTACTCATGTTAGGCCAGCGCTAGTACTGGAACTAATGCTTAAGTAATTCCCTCTGTTTAATGATTTGAAGAAAGGCGCCATAACGGCGCCTTTGCTTATTTAGGCCGCAACGCTTTGGCAATACCAATCGTATTAAATATCTGTTCATTCAGCGGGAGTTCAACGCGCTTTAGACAAGGCGAAGGCTTGAAGGCATAGTGGTGTTCTGTCGAAAGCCTTGAACGCAGTATAAAGCGCGTTGCCATGTAGTGAACATCAGCCGCCCTTCGGGAGCCTCACAGCCATCCCACTCCCGTGTTGCATTGCCTTAAAAGGGAATAACCATTTCTGCGTCAATGCGCCTTGGATTGAGATGCCTGTGAGGCTCTGAACTGATTAGATATTTAACGTGATTGGTATACATGAAATTTTAGTGCTTGATGCCTAAAAGGCCTTGCAGTAAAGTGAGCTCCCTTTTTGGTATTCCGCTGATTGAACATTTGAGCGTCACTGATCGAGCATCACTGGTCCGTTATACTCTTCGAGCCAATTTGCGGTTTCACTATAAAAATTAATAGACGGCAAGCCCCATGACCCAGAAACTCCCTCGCCAAGCCACCGCATCCGAAGCAAGTTTGCTCCGCATTTTTACTGCACCGGAAGATGCAAGCTCAACGCTGAGTATTATTGAGCAAAAGCTCTCCGAGGACTTAGCAGGCTTTTTGGGTGACAGTATCGCCGCGCTCGAAAAACCCTTGTCTGAAATCGAAACCGATTTTCAAGCCTTTGAGATCCCAACTCAGCCGCGTTTTGTCTCCGATTACACCGACGAAATCATGCAAAATTTGGTGGCGCATTCGGTACACACAGCGGCGCCAAGTTTTATCGGCCACATGACTTCGGCACTGCCCTACTTTGTGTTGCCGCTGTCAAAAATGATGGTGGGACTCAATCAAAATCTGGTCAAAATCGAAACCTCTAAGGCATTTACGCCGCTTGAGCGCCAAGTGCTCGGCATGATGCACCATTTGATTTACGCCCAAGACACGGATTTTTATCAAAACTGGATGCACAGCGCCAATCATTCCCTCGGGGCATTTTGCTCCGGCGGCACAGTGGCCAACATCACGGCGCTGTGGATTGCCCGTAACCAATTATTGAAAGCAGAGGGTGAGTTTAAAGGCGTCAGCCGCGAAGGCTTACTCAAGGCACTGCGCCACTACGGCTATGACGATTTAGCGATTTTGGTCTCGGAGCGAGGCCACTACTCGCTGGGCAAAGCCGTCGATCTGCTTGGCATCGGCCGTGATAATATCATCAGCATTCCCACGGGCAGCGATAACAAGGTCGATGTCGCAAAAATGCGCCAAGCCGCCCTCGAATTTGCTAGCAAAAACATCAAAGTGTTAGCGATTGTTGGCGTGGCTGGCACCACAGAAACCGGTAATGTTGACCCGTTGATAGAATTAGCTGCGCTGGCAAAAGAGTTAAACTGCCATTTCCATGTGGATGCAGCGTGGGGCGGCGCAAGTTTATTATCCAATAAATACCGCCACTTACTAGCAGGTATCGAACTTGCCGATTCAGTTACCATCGATGCCCACAAACAAATGTATGTGCCCATGGGCGCAGGTATGGTGTTATTTAAAGACCCAGAGTTCGCCCACGCCATTGCTCATCACGCCGAGTATATTCTGCGCCGTGGTTCAAAGGACTTAGGCAGCCAAACGCTCGAAGGCTCACGCCCCGGCATGGCGATGTTAGTGCACGCTTGCTTACAGATCATCGGCCGTGATGGTTATGAAATCTTAATCAATAACAGCCTTGAAAAAGCCCGCTATTTTGCCGAACAAATCAAAGCCCATGAGGATTTTGAGCTAATCACTGAGCCAGAACTTTGTCTGCTGACTTACCGTTATGTGCCCGCCCGCGTCCAAGCCGCCATGCAGCTTGCCTGTGAGCAAGCAGACACGATAAGAATCGCCCGCTTTAACGAGCTGCTCGATGGTCTTACTCAGTTTATTCAAAAGCACCAACGCGAACAGGGCAAATCCTTCGTCTCCCGTACCCGCATTCAGCCCGCCCGCTATTTTAGACAAGCAACCGTAGTGTTTCGCGTAGTACTCGCCAATCCCCTCACCAGCCATGACATTCTCAATCAAGTGCTTGTTGAGCAAAGTGAAATCGCCGCACTAGATAATGAGTTTTTACCCGTACTCATCGCGATGGTTGCTGAAGAGCAAGTTTTGGATGATGAGTTTCAAATAGCGACTTTCAGATAAAAAGTTTCTAATAGCAAAACAGCCGCAAAGATTTTTGCGGCTGTTTTGCTATTAGACAATGAATTCGCTGCACGTTAAAGAGACAAAATTAAGCGCTTATTCATTGCCATTTGTACGCCGAATTCAACTGCCTCCGTGACTCGCCGTGAAGCCATCCATGGCGGCTCTGCGATGACATCCATGTCATCGAAGGTCACGTCCGCAGTTGAATTCGCCTTGGCTAATTTCTGCGTGATCTGCTGCATATTAAAACACAAATACCGTGATAACATCGCTACGATTTTAACCACAGCCCATAGGCATTATGGTGCGAAAGAGTAACCATGAAGTGTGGGTGTCCTCACTCTTTTCTTGAACAGAAAACGAAGGTAAAAAACCTTTGGTGAACAGAGTATTGGCTTGACTCACCGGGAACGTCCATAGATGGCTAGCTAAACCTCACTTCAGTGACTATTCGCTTGAATGTAAGCAGAAAGCACATTATGTTATTGTTTTTGAATAGGTGGCTGGATTTGGCTTTTCAAACAAGGCTGCTGTTTTATCGGTGGCACAACCAGTTTTATCACAAATAAGATCGTACTCAAGGATGAAACATGCCCTTACTATCGAATAAACAACATGAATTAAGCGCGAATATCGATTGTTTGAGCGATAAGGTTGTGCTGGCTCAAGCTTGGAAAAAAACACATCAATATATCCGCAGCACCAATTGGTATGCGGATACCTTTGAGCTGGATCGTTCTGCCATTGGCTTGGATAAACTGCTGGATAAATGGATCTTAGATTTAAATAGTAAGCGCTTCATGTTTAAGCCACTGCAACTGGTACCTGCACCCAAATCATGTCGATGGGATTTTGAGCACATTCAGATGGGTAGTATGGATTTTACATTAGATGAAGATTTTGATGGATTAAGCGAACTTAGTGAATATATTCGATATGCATGGAAACCTACAGTAGAGCAAAATAAGCAGATAAAGGAGTTGAGGCCTCTTGCCCATATCGATATCCGCGACCAAACCATTATGACAGCGTTAATGATGTGTTTAGCAAATAAAGTAGAAACGGAGCAAGGCGATACCTCATCCAAGTTTGCAGAGGTGCATGACAAAGGCATTATCAGCTATGGCAATAGGCTTTATTGCAAATTTAATAGTAATGAGGCGGATTTTAATTGGGGCAACAGCACTACCTACAGCAAGTACTTTTCCGACTATCGACAATTTCTCTCCCGTCCTGCACATTTTGGCGGTTGTAGTGGTCAAGTAAAATTGGCCACGGTTTTAGAGTCATTCCAATATAAACGTTCTGACTCATTTGGCGTTAACCCACCATTATATTGATGGGGTCTGGTCTCACTGTAATATCCAGTGATGTAATTTGTGATCTCTTTATCTGCTTCTGTAAAATTCCCATAACCACTGGCGGGTATCCACTCAGATTTCAAACTTCTAAAGAAACGCTCCATTGGTGCGTTATCCCAACAATTCCCGCGACGAC